>JAVHRJ010000053.1:0-6722 GCA_036171595.1 Bacteroidales bacterium | reverse complement strand
GCAGTTTTTCTTCCTACTCCTGGAAGTTTTTGAAGTTCTTCGACATCGCTTGGCAAAATGCTGTTATAATTTTTTTGTAACATTTTAGCCATTTCTAATATGTTGTGCGATTTGTTATTTGGGAAAGTACAACTTTTAATTAACTCGAAAATTTCAACTTCGCTTGCTTTTGCTAATTTTTTTGCGTTTGGATATTTTTTAAATAAAGCAGGAGTTACAATATTTACACGTTTATCTGTACACTGTGCCGACAATATTACTGCAACTAAAAGCTGAAATGGATTTGAGTATTCTAATTCAGTTTTTGGATTAGGCATTGATTTTAAGAAATATGCAATAGTTTTTTCGAATAGTTCTTTTTTATTCATATTTTAAAAATGAATTGTGAAGATATTAAAAATTCGTGGTTTAAAAATATTGTATTTATCTTTGTTAAAAAAAATGTACGGGTTAATAGGAAAAAAGCTTGGGCACTCCTTTTCTGAAAAAATATTTAAAGAAAAGTTTGCCAATAAATTTCAATTTAAGTTAATTGAATTAGAAAGCATTAGCAATCTTACTAATTATATTTTAGATAACCCTATGCTTAAGGGTTTTAGCGTTACTATACCTTATAAAAAAGAAATTTTACCTTTTATTGATTCGTTTGATGATGTTTCTAAAGAAATTAATGCTGTTAATACCGTTTTAATAAGTAGAAATAATATTACTTTTAAATTAAAAGGATATAATACTGATGAGTATGGATTTACAAAAGCATATTTTCAATTTTTCCCTAAAAAAAATAAAAATGCTATTATTTTGGGAACTGGTGGCGCTGCTTATGCTGTAAATTATGCTCTTAAAAAAAATGGAATTGAAACATTAATGGTATCAAGAACTAAAACTAGCAATGGTGTAATTTTATATTCAGCACTATCAGATGAAATGATAAATAGTAATAAAATTATTGTAAATGCTACATCACTTGGAATGTTTCCAAATGTTGATTTTTATCCGCTAATAAATTACTGTGCTTTTACTAAAGAGCATATAGCTATTGATTTAACATATAATCCTAATGAGACAATGTTTATGAAAAAAGCGAAAGAATTTGGAGCTAAAACATTTAATGGGTATAGTATGTTACAACAACAAGCACATAAAGCTTGGGGAATTTGGGGTATAGCTTAATAATTAGTTAAAAAAATGATTCAACAACATTTTCGTTTTTAGTTTTATTTATTAATATTGTAAAATTTTAAATTTGATATTTGATTCAATTATGAACAATACCATGATTAAACGTACACCCATAGATAATGAAGTAGTTAATAAAGTTATTAAAGAAAGTGGGATTGCAGATATTAGCCTTTCAACTATTAGAGAAATAGTAAAAATGGTTAATGAAATAGAAAAAACTACTGGCGAAAAGTTTATTCGCATGGAAATGGGCGTTCCAGGAATTAACCCACCACAAATTGGAGTTGATGCCGAAATAGCTGCATTAAAACGTGGCGTAGCTTCTAAATATCCAATGATTGATGGAGTGAGTGATTTAAAAAATGAATTTTCTCGTTTTCTTAAATTATTTATTAATGTTGATGTAAAACCGGAACATTGTGTACCTACTGTTGGTTCTATGCAAGGTTCTTTTGCCGCATTTATGTTAATAAGCAAGTTTATTAAAAAACAAAATACAACATTATTTATTGATCCAGGTTTTCCAGTTCAAAAACAGCAACATCATGCATTAGGGATACCTTATGAAGCATTTGATATTTATGATTTTAGAGGTGATAAATTAAAAGATAAACTCGAAAGCTACTTAATTAAAGGGAATATTTCATCAATAATATATTCAAATCCAAATAACCCATCATGGGTTTGCTTTACTGAGCAAGAATTAAAAATTATTGGTGAACTTTCATCTAAATATAATGTAATTGTAATTGAAGATTTGGCATACATAGCAATGGATTTTCGTCAAGATTTCTCTAAACCTGGCGAAGCTCCATACCAACCTTCGGTTTCAAAATATACTGACAATTACATTTTGTTAGTTTCTAGTTCAAAAGCATTTAGTTATGCTGGTCAAAGAATTGGCATGATGGCTATTTCAAATTCATTGTTTTATAAAGAAAGCCAAGATTTATTTGAATATTTTAGAAGCAATAAATTTGGTTATGCTATGATATATAGAGCTTTATATTCGCTTTCGTCAGGTACGGCTCACTCTGCTCAATATGCTTTTGCTGCTATGTTAAAAGCTGCAAATGAAGGAAAATATAACTTTGTTGAAGAAGTAAAAGAATATGGAAGACGTGCAAAAATAATGAAGAAATTATTTTTAGATAATGGATTTACTGTTGTATATAGCAAAGATGAAAATGTGCCTATTGCCGATGGATTTTATTTTACTTTTTCTTATCCAGGTTTTGATAGTGGAAAACTAATTATTGAACTTATGTATTATGGCATTAGTGCTATTTCATTAGCAATAACTGGTAGTGCGCATACCGAAGGGTTAAGAGCTTGCGTATCGCAAATTAATATGGAGCAAATGCCTGTTTTAGAAAAACGATTAAAACAGTTTTATAACGACCATCCAATTAATTAAAATAATTGCGTATAATTAATTACGAATTATTAATTTTATTTTTTATTTACGTTGAGTAAATTCTATAATTTACTAATTAATTTATGTTTAATAATAAATGGATTCCTATTACCAAAAAAGAAACTGAACAACTTGGTTGGAATGAGGTTGATGTTATTATTATTTCTGGCGATGCATACGTTGATCATCCATCGTTTGGAACAGCTGTAATTGCCAGAATACTTGAACGCGAAGGTTTAAAAGTAGCTATTATTCCACAACCTCAATGGAAAGATGACTTGCGCGATTTTAAAAAATTTGGAAAACCTCGTTTGTTCTTTGCTATAACATCTGGCAATATGGATAGTATGGTTAATCATTATACTGCTCATATTCGTAAACGATCGGATGATGCATACACGCCTGGAGGTGAGGCTGGATTCCGTCCCGATTATGCTGTTAAAGTTTATTCGAATATTGTTAAAACAATATACCCAAGTGTACCGATAATTCTTGGTGGAATTGAGGCATCATTAAGAAGATTAACACACTACGATTATTGGTCTAATTCTATAAAACCATCAATATTAATTGATAGTAAAGCAGATTTTTTAGTTTATGGAATGGCAGAAAAACCAATGATTGAAATTGCAAAAAAACTTTTGGCTGGCGAAAACTTTGATTCAATAAAAGTTATTCCACAAGTTGCTTATGTCGAAAACAATTTGCACAATATTGAAGACTCTAAAATAATTCCTTCGTTCGAAAAATGTATTTCAAACAAAGATGCGTTTGGCGATGCTTTTAAAACTATTGAAATTGAAAGTAATAAATATTCTGCAAATACTTTAATTCAGCAACATAATAAAAATTTTGTAGTTGTTAATCCGCCATATACCCCAATTACTACCAAAGAATTAGATTATTATTACGATTTGCCTTTTACACGCTTACCGCATCCAAAATACAATAAAAGAGGTACAATCCCTGCATTTGAAATGATTAAATATTCAGTTACACTGCATCGTGGGTGCTTTGGTGGCTGCTCGTTTTGCTCTTTGGCAATACATCAGGGAAAATTTATTTCAAATCGTTCTGAAGAATCAATATTGCATGAAGTTGAGAATATTGTTACCGACTCTGAATTTAAAGGCCAATTAAGCGATTTAGGGGGACCATCGGCAAATATGTATAAACTTGCTGGCGAAAATCTCGAAATTTGTAAAAAATGTCTTCGACCTTCGTGTGTATTTCCAAATATTTGTAATAATTTAAATACTAATCATTCTGCACTTTTAAGTTTATACAGAAAAGTTAGAAAAATTAAAGGTATGAAAAAAGCTTCGATAGGTAGCGGAATACGTTATGATTTTATTTTTGCTCAAAACTCAAAATATAGAAAAGAAAATTTAGAATATTTAGCTGAAGTAATTAAATATCATGTGTCTGGTAGATTAAAAGTTGCTCCAGAACATTCTGCAACAAACGTTTTAAATTTAATGCGTAAACCATCTTTCGATTATTATATTGAAATGAAAAAGTTTTTTGATAAAACAAATGCTGAAAATGGACTTAATCAACAACTTATACCTTATTATATTTCTAGTCACCCTGGATGTACAGTTGAAGATATGGCAGAACTTGCTATTGCCAATAAAAACACATCAACAAAGCCTGAGCAAGTTCAAGATTTTACACCAACACCCATGACTTTAGCTTCTGTAATTTATTATACAGGAAAAGACCCTTATACAGGAAAAAAAGTTTTTGTTTCACGAACAATTGATGAAAAAAGAATGCAAAAAAACTTTTTCTTTTATTATAACCCTGAGTATCGAAACGATTTAATAAAAGCATTATTAAAAACAGGAAGAAAAGATTTGATAACTAAATTGGGATTAAGGAATAATAATTTTCATAAAAAATCTTAACTAATATGTTATTTTAAAGCTAAAATAATATATTTGTAAAAAAACACTTAATGAGATTTTATTTAATTTTTACTTTATTAATTGCTGTAATAATAGGTTGCAATACACCATCGTCAACAACAAGTTCAGAAGCTATTACTGAAGATACTATTATTCCACAAGGAATAAAACGAGGGACCATAAATGTTTTATCTGCTGTTACTGATGCGTCATGT
Organism: Bacteroidales bacterium; assembly: GCA_036171595.1. Classification (GTDB taxonomy): domain Bacteria; phylum Bacteroidota; class Bacteroidia; order Bacteroidales; family GWA2-32-17; genus GWA2-32-17. The sequence continues at coordinate 1,998 of JAVHRJ010000053.1, read as the reverse complement.
AATTACGCTTTATTTGTACCAAGCGATTCGTTAAAAAAATATCCGCTTATTGTTATTTTCGACCCTCATGCTGCTGGAAATCATGCTGCATCGCAGTATAAAGAGTTAGCAGAAAAGTATAAGATTGTGTTAGCTTCATCTAACAATATTCAAAATAATATGAGTACAGAGCGTTTTTCATATTTTGCTAATTGTATAATTGACGATGTAATGAATAATACACCAATTGATTCCGATTATGTATATTTAATGGGATTTAGCGGAGGGGCAAGGGTTGCATCATATTTAGCTCAGAAACAAAATGTTTTTAAAGGATTAATAGGATGTGGAGCTGGATTAAATGATTTAGTAAATGTAAAATCGACTAACTTTTTATATGTTGGAATGGCTGGCTTTTCCGATTTTAATTTTTTAGAATTAAACAAATCTGAAAATGTTTTGCGTCAAAGTTCTGTTAAAACTCATTTTAAATATTTTGAAGGGAAACACGAATGGCCTGCTGATTCAATTATGGAATATGCTTTTGTTGCTATTTCATTAGATTTAAAAAATAAAATTCAAAACGATAACATTAAACAATTCTTTCAGAAAAAAATTACTGACTCTAAGAAAATCCCAATTCGTGATTCGTGGAAAAAATCGTTGGAATATAAATCATTAAAAGAGTTATTATTTAATTCGGTTGAATTTGCTAACGAAAAAACAATAGTCAATAATTATTTAGGTGGGTATGAGTCAAAAACAGCCGAACGTACAATTAATTTATCGTTAAACACAGAATCAAAATCGCAAACAGAATTGCAAAATGCAATTGTTACCAAAGATATTGAATGGTGGAAGAAAAAGTTAGCGATATTAAATTCTGCATTAATTAAAAAGAATAAAACTCCAGCCGATTATCGTGATATAAGATTATTAAATTATATTAGTATGATTTGTTATTCTTCAACAAATCAATCTTTAAAATCTAACGATTTGGTTAGCGCCGAAAAATTTATTAAAATTTATAAACTCGCAGATCCTTTAAATTCCTATGCAGTTTATTTTACTGGAGTATATTTTGCAATTAACAAAATGTACGATATTGCAATAGATTCGTTAGATCGTTCACTGCAATTGGGTTTTTCTGATAAAAACATGTGGAAGACGGAGCAATCTTTCTACGCTTTAAAAGATTCTTTGCGGTTTATTGATTTAGAATCGAAACTTAATACAATGCCGTAATATAAAATGTATAGATTTTTTATTTATGCTTTAATACTGATTATTTTTTCGAGTTGTTCATTTGAAAAAATGTTTTATTATCCTAATAAAGTTTTATCTCAAAAACAAAATGCAGATAGTTTAGGATTTGAATTAGTTAGTTTTCCTTCAAAAAACAATAATATTATTTATGGCTATTTGGCAGTTCCTAAAGATTCGGTTATTGGTGCAATTCTATTATTACATGGCAATGCTGGAAATATTTCTGATAATATTAGTTCAGTTGAAACTTTACAAAAATCAGGTTTCGAAACATTAGTAATTGATTATCAGGGATTTGGTATTTCACAAGGAGAAGTGAGTCATCAAAATTTAGTTGATGATGCTGAAAGTGCACTAAATTATCTTGAAAAGAAAACAAAAAGTAGAAATATTCCAATTCTAATATTAGGAAGGTCAATTGGTGGGCATTTAGCTGTTAAAATTGCTCACGATCATCAAAGTGAAATTAAAGCAATGATAATAGAAGGTGCATTTACTTCGCATAATGCTGTAGCAACAGCAATCTCACCATTTTGGTTGCAACCTTTTGCAGCAATATTAGTTAAATCGGAGTATAAAGCCTCTGCGTTAATTAAAGAAATAACAATACCTAAATTAATAATTCAGAGTACCGAAGATGAAACTATTCCTTATTGGATGGGCGTCGAACTTTATAACAAAGCAGCAGAACCTAAGGAATTTTGGAAAATTAAGGTTGTCATATTTGTGGAATGCATTTGTATAAAGATGAGT
>JAVHRJ010000052.1:0-6749 GCA_036171595.1 Bacteroidales bacterium | reverse complement strand
ATAAAAGATCTGTATTAAAATTTGGAGTATTTTCATTGCTAAATAATCATTTTTCGGTTGGATACGAAAGGGTTTTATCGGTTGGAAAAAATATAGAAGCTAAAATTGCTTATATAGGAATTGGTGCAAATCCAAGTAATAATTATGCATCAGGATTATATTCGAAACTCGGATTTAAGTTTTTGCTAGGTAATGATTATTATGTAAAAGGGATGAAATATATACATCCATTAAAAGGAAGATATATAAAACCAGAGTTGATATATAGTTTTGTTTTTGAACAAAATAAAGTTTATTATAATTATTCTGGAAATGGCTATCCGTATAATTATCAAACAACTTATTACGACCAAAATTCGTCTGCTTTTGCTTTTAATTTAGTGTATGGCAGGCAGTTTATTCTTGGAAATATTATGACATTAGATTATTCAGTTGGGGTAGGCTATGGCTTTACAATAACAAATAACACTAAAAATTTAAGTTCAAACTCGTGGGATAGTTTTAGGTCCGATTATTATAGTCATTTGTTTTTTTCAAGAGAATTTCCATTAACAATTAGTGCAGGGTTAAACATTGGATTTATTTTAAAATAATCTCTTTAATAATCTCATTATTAACTAATTTTTAAAATTTAAACAAAAACCCTTATTTCTTTTATTTTTTTAACTAATTTCGATATGCATATATTTGCATATCGTAAAAAAACTTTAATTTTGTATTTAAATAATAAATTTTAAAAAATTGGAATCTTTAATAGAAATAATCGGTAAATGTAATGAACTTGCTTTTGATCTGAATTTTACAAGAGCAAAAGAATGGAAAAAACAGGATAAAAGTCGAGTTCTAATTGGACATATGCCAATTTATTTCCCACGGGAAATAGTACATGCTGCAAACGGTTTAGCTGTTGGAATATTAGGTGGAGGCGATCAGAAACAAATAATTAAAGGTGATGCCTATTATCAATCTTATATTTGTCATATGCCACGTGGCATTGTTGAGCTTGCACTTGATAATCATTTTGAAAATTTTGATGGCTTTATTTTTCCATCAATATGCGACGTTATTAGAAATTTATCGGGTATGTTTCAGCTGTTTGGTAAAGGAACATTTGTAAAATACCTTGATTTCCCTCAAAACTTTGACCCAAAAGTAGGGGGCGAGTTTTATAAAAGTGAATTACTTCATGTTCTTAATGAAATTAAAAAGATTAATAACGTAGAAGTTACAATTGAACATTTTCAAAATTCAATTAATCTATTTAACAAAAACAGAAGGATGATTGAAGAAATTTATAATATTCGATCTGAGTTTCCATGGAGAATTACTGCAGCTGATGTGTATTCTATAGTACGTTCTGGTTATGTAATTCCTGTAGAAGAACATAATGAGATTCTAGAAAAAGTCGTAAAACTCATAAAAATCGAAAATGGCGAACCACTTGATAAAATAAGGGTTTTAGTTATTGGTGCATTTTGTGAACAACCCCCTTTAAGCCTTATTAAAACAATTGAATTAGCAGGTTGTTATATTGTTGAAGATGATTTCCTACTTGGATCAAAATGGATTAAAGGAGACATTGATACTACAAAATTTTCAATGATAGATTCAATTGTTAGAGCATATCTTAAACAAAGTACATTTTCATCTTCTGTTTATGATGTTGACAATCCAAAAGAGGGTCGATTACTATCTGTTGTAAAAGATAGAAAAATTGACGGAATTATTTTTGCAGCACCAAGTTTTTGCGATCCAGCATTACTTGATCATCCCATTTTACAAAAAGCATGTAATAATAAAAACATAAGGTACATAAGCTTTTTATTTAGTGAAAACACCGGACAGTTTAAAGTTATAAAAGAGCAGGTTGGAACATTCTCAGATTCAATTAAACTATGGGAATAAATTGTTATAATATATTGTAAAATAATAATAGTATATGGCCAAATTAGTAAATAAAGATAAAAGCATGATTCTTCAAAAAGAGATGATTGCTGGGTTATTAAAGGAGTTGGGAAACGCAAAAGAAAATGGGAAAAAAGTAGTTTATACTTTTGTTCCTGGCAATTTATCTGAACTTATACTTTCATTTGATATGCTTCCTGTTTATCCTGAAATTAATGCATTACAATCGGGAATGAGAAAAAAATCGGAAAAATTTATTCTCGACGCTGAAAAACTAGGTCATTCAGAAGATGTCTGTACTTATGTAAAGTGCGATGTAGGAATGATGATTAATGGGAATATAGGCTCCTCAGGAGAAAAAATTCAACCTCCTGATCTTTTGCTTTTAAGTTATACAGGTTGTTTTACATTTTTAAAATGGTTTGAAACATTAAAGAGATTATATCCTGATGTGCCAGTTGTTATGTTTCATACTCCTTATCAAGAGGGACATAAAATAACTTCAGAAATGACAAAGTATATGGTAAAGCAACTTAAAGAAGAAGTTATTCCAATAATGGAAAAGGTTTCTGGTAAAAAATATGATGAAGAAAGATTAAAAAGAATTTTAAGAAATACTTCAAAAGTTGAAGAGTCAATAATAAAAATTTTTGATACAACTAAAAATATTCCTTCTCCTATAGATGCATACTTTGCAGGTGTTTATTACATTGGTCCAATTAATAACGGATTCAGGGGTACTTATGCGGCCGTTGATTATTACAACGAGCTTTACAATGAAGTAATGGAAAGAGTAAAAAATGGTTTAGGACCTATTACACCTGAAGGAGTAATTGAAAAAGAACGCTTCCGTTTAGTTGTTGAAGGACCACCAAACTGGACACATTTTGGCGAATTTTGGAAATTATTTTATGATATGGGAGCGGTAATTGTTGCATCATCATATACAAAGGTTGGCGGTGTTTATAATACAGGATTCAGGGTTAATCCAGATAAACCGTTGGAAAGTCTTGCTGAATATTGTATGAATTGTTATACGAATTTAAATCTTGAACAACGAATAGAACTTTTAAGTAAATGTATTACTGAAAACAAAGCTGATGGATTTCTGGTAAATTCTATTAAAAGTTGCAATTCATTTTCGGCAGGCCAATTAATGATTATGCAGGAACTAGAAAAAAGACTTGAGATACCAGTTGCATTTATTGAATCAGATTTGGTTGACCCAAGATATTTTTCTTATGCAAATATTAAAAATCGACTCGAATCATTTTTTCAAATGTTAGAACAACGTAAAATGATTTTAGGTTAACTCAATTTTAACAAAACAATACTAAATGAAAAAATATTTTTTAGGTATAGATCTTGGCTCAACTACTTCAAAAGCCATTATTATTAACGAAAAAGATGAAATTATTGGCAGGGGTATTACAAATACCAGAGCAAATTATATTGTGGCAACCGAAATCGCCAGATTGGAGGCTGTTTATAATGCGCGTTTCTCTATTCTCAAAATGAAGCTAGCTGAAGAAATTGAAAGTAAACCAGAATTTAAAAGATATATCGAAGATTTAGAATCTGTATTTCAATATCTACAGTTTCAAAGAAGATTAGATAAATTGATTGTTCAGTTTGATTTATCAATAAATTCAACTTATGAAGGTGAATTTAAAACAAAAATTGAATCCTTTGTTAAAACGATATTTGATAAAATTGGACCAGAAATTAAGCATGAGTTTATCTTTAAAAATATTGGAAATAAAAATCAATTTTTTCGTGATATTGTTAGCGAACATTACAACAAAGAAATAGTTAAATTGGGAAAGGATTTTTTTGAACCCATGATGCTTATTTACGACAAAAGTATTACTCCTGTTGAAAATGAATTAACAGAGTTTGATTTTAAAGAACTAATTTTTGAAGCACTCGAGGTTTTAAATAAAAAGTATTCATTTATCGAAAACACTGATCCTGAAGTTTCAGATGTTCAATTTGATATTGAAATGAATATTTTGAAAGGTAATCATAAACAGGTTCACGAATCAATTATTGAGCATATTTCTTTTGTTGCCAACATGGAGATAAATATTTCAGATATGGTTGGAACAGGTTATGGACGTGCTCTTTTACCTTTCCCTGAGAAATGTATTAAATCAGAAATACTATGCCATGCTTTTGGTGCACATGCAGTATTTCCAAATACAAGAACTGTATTAGATATTGGTGGGCAAGATACAAAAGCAATTCAGGTTGACGGCCATGGATTGGTTACTAGTTTTCACATGAACGATAGATGTGCTGCAGGTTGCGGAAGATATCTTGGATACATAGCAGATGAGTTTAACATTTCACTTAATGAATTAGGTCCACTTGCAAATGATGCTAAAAAGGAAGTAACAATTTGTTCTACTTGCACAGTGTTTGCAGCTGCAGAAATCAGAGAATTATTAAATGTAGGAGAAAAGCGGTCAGATATTCTTGCAGGTTTACATAAATCAATTGTTATGAGAGCCATGTCCTTATTGGCTCGTTCTGGAGGAGTAAGAAATGAATTTACTTTTACTGGAGGTGTTGCAAGAAATCAGGCTATTTTAAAATATGTAAAAGAACTTGTACACAAAAATTATGGCGATAATTTAACAATAAACATACACACCGATTCAATTTTTATGGGTGCATTAGGTGGTGCTATGTTTGCACGTCGCAATTATGAAAAATACAATAATTAGTAGAAATAATAATATGAAAAACAAAACATACACCATAGGAGTTGACGTAGGTAGTAGCAATATTAAAATAGTTTTATTAGATTATTCAAATAATCCTGTTATAATTGATAAAGATTCTGAAAAAATAAGAAAACGTAACCCAGAAATGGTTGCAAACTTACTTATTGATCATTTGTTAGAAAAAAACAATCTTAACATTAAAAACATCTCATATATTGCATCTACAGGCGAAGGTGAAATGCTAACTAGAAAAAGAGGACATTTTTATAGCATGACAACACATGCCCGTGGTGGAATTTATTTTTCTCCGGGTTCTAAAACTGTTGTCGACTTAGGAGCGTTGTTTGTTAGAGCAATTAAAGTAAATGAGTTTGGTAAAGTTCTCGATTATAAAATGACAGGTCAATGTGCCTCAGGTTCTGGACAATTTATTGAAAATATTTCAAGGTATTTAGGTTTAGCAATAGAAGAAGTTGGTGAAACATCGCTAAAATCGACAAAACCGGAATTACCATCAGGAATTTGTGCAGTACTTGCCGAAACTGATGTAATAAATATGGTTTCAAGAGGAGTTTCTACTTCAGATATTATTAAAGGCATTCATCTTTCAATAGCAAATAAAGTAGTAAAACTTTTAACTTCTGTAGGAGCAGAATCCCCTGTAACACTTACTGGAGGAATGGCTATGAATATAGGTATGGTTCAAGCTATAACAGAACTTGTTAATCAGGGAAAATTAAATCTTACAATTACTGCTGATAAGAATGCGATTTTTGCCGGAGCTTTGGGTGCTGCTATTTGGGGTGGGTTCAGACATCATAAACTTTCACAAATAAGCAAATAAAAGGTTTATAAATTATTAAAGTTAATAATCTCTGGTTTTATTGCAATTACTATTTCCGAACCAATTTTTAAATTATTTATATTTTGTGTTTCTTTTGAAACAATCAAATATATAGGAACTCCAATATTTGTAAAAATCTCTATACCATTTGAAATTGGTTCAATACTCAGTATTTTACACTTAAACATATTTTCAAACAAATTTATATTTGTTTCATTCAATAAATAAACCGTTTCACTTTTAATCCAAATATTTGATTTTCCTAACGAAGCGTTATCAGAAATTTTTAATCGAACATTCTCATTATCAAAATATTTACTATTATTGAAACTAATTACGTTTCCATTATAGAAATTTTTGATTTCAAAAAAATCAGCAACAAATTTTGATTTGGGATTTTGTAATACTTCGTTTAAATTTCCTTCCTGAATTACCTTCCCATTTCCTAGTACTGCTATACGATTTGAAAGGGAAATAGCTTCTTTATAATTATGTGTTACATGAATTATTGTTTGTCCTTTTTTATTTATTTTACGTAACAATGAAATTATATCGTGTTTTAAATTTACATCTAAAAAAGAAAGAGGTTCATCTAGTAATAATATTTGGGGATTTGTTGCAAGGGCTCTGGCAATGGCAACTCGCTGTGCTTCACCACCTGATAAATCTGTAACATTTCTGTTAAGTAAATGAGATATTTCTGTTTCCTCTGCAATTTTTTTAACTGTAATTTCAATTAATGATTTTGTTTGTTTTTTACATTTAAGTGGAAATGCAATATTTCCGATAACACTCATATGAGGGAATAGTGCTTGGTTTTGATATACAATTCCGAAATTTCTATTTTGTATTTGGTTTGATGTTATTTCCTTTCCATTTAAAATAATTTTTCCGCTATCGAGTGTTATAATTCCTGAAATTATTTCGAGAAGCATTGTTTTTCCAGCACCAGACTCACCAAGTAATGTAAAATAATCACCTTTATTAATAACAAGATTAATATTACTTAAAGAAAACTTCCCAATGCTCTTATTTATATTAACGAGTTCCAACATTCTTTCTTCTCCTCGAAATTATATTCATAACAATAAAAATTAACAAACAAATTGCAATAAACAAAACGGTTACTGGTTTTGTATAATTTAAGCCAAATGAATTAAATCTTTCATAAATTAATACAGGTGTAATCATTGGATGATAGGCGATTATAACTACCGCACCAAACTCACTTAAGCCACGTCCCCACATCATTATTAAACCAGTTACAATAT
>JAVHRJ010000051.1:1563-6763 GCA_036171595.1 Bacteroidales bacterium | reverse complement strand
TTTCAGAAATAAACTTAAATGCAACATCGTACACACCAATTGAAAAATGGTTAGACAAAACAGCTAAAGATTTTACACCAAAAAACTATTTCTACCTCGAACAAATAAACAAACAATTGCTTGAAGTTGTTGCAAACTTTGAAGGTTTTATTAAAGAGCAAACAAAAATTAAAAAAGACGAGTGGTAATTTTGTGTTATTAATTACAATTTAGATATGCGCTTATAAACCTCAGCATATTTATTAATTGCATCATCTTTATTAAAATGCTTTTTAGCTAAGTCGGCGTAAAAGTTTTTCCCTTGATTTTTGAAGGTCTCGATTTTTGAAATTGCATTGTTATATTCTGAATCGGTAAAATCGTTAACTAAAACTCCCGCATTATTTGACTTGATAAATTCATCAACATCGCCAACGCCTTTATTTGTTATTACTGGGATTCCCATTGCTAAAAACTCAGCTAATTTTGTAGGTGATGAGGCCTTTTTGGAAAAAACAGGTTTTATAAAAAACAAGCCCCAATCGGAAATTGATAAATATTTTGGGACTAAATCAGATGGTTTGCTAGTAATAATTATTGCGTTTTTATAACAATTATTTCGAATAATAGCTTCGTTTATTATATTTGGCGAATCGTTTGAAATAAACAAAAAAACACTTTTGTTATTTTGCTTATAAATTGCATTAAAAAAAACTAGCATTTCATCGAGCAAATACCACGTACCAATAGAACCTAAATAAGTGTAAACAACAGCATCAGTTGAAATATTAAGTTCATTTCTAATATTTTGATTTGTGTTATAACTATATTCATTATAATTAAATTTATTAACATCAACACAACACGGAATAATTTCGATGTTAAATAATTGTTGGTGTATAATGTTATTGCAAATTATTTCTTTGCCTTTACTAGTTAAAGAAATAATATAATCGGCATTAATTAAAAATTGTTTTTCCTTGTTTTTAAACCAATTATAAATTTTTAAATAAATAAAATTATTTTTATTCCACAAACCACCTTCAACTCTTTCGTCGGGGAAAAAACCACGCATATCAAACAAAAAATTTATTTTGTGTTTTTTCTTATACTTTAAACCAATTAAAGCAGTTATATAGCCTCTGCAATGAATAATATTAATTGGATAATGTTTAAATACTTTTTTAGTTTGTTTAAATATTTTATAAACATCCCAGATTGTTGATAACACAGGCGGATATTTACAATATTTAATTGGATACCAATTAATATCATTTTCTAATAACTCAGAATTAATTTTATTAAAATTTTCGAGCTTTTTTTCTGCAGAAATCATATGAATTTTAAACCCAAGTTTCGAAAGTCCTTTTAAATATGGTAATATTTGCGATTGTCCTAATGCATCTGTAATTCCATCGTAACTTATAAAAAGAATGTGCATAATGTTAGTCGTTTTTTATATTTTCTTTACGTTTATTAAATCTACTAACAACTATAAATAATGCTGATAGAAAAAATGGAATTAATGGTATTTTATATCTTACCAATGCACCAAAATTTGCAGTAGTTAAGCCCACCATAAAGGCAAACATCAAGCTAAAAACAATAGCAAATACAACGAGTGAATTATCGAAAGCAGTTTTTAGCATATGTTTTATACCTAAATTAAAAATAGCCATAAAACTAAGTAGTATTACATAAAAAAACAGAAACAAATAAACAAAGTTTTCTAATCCAGAAATTAACATAACAGGGTTTTTGCTTTCCCAAAAAAATGGACGAAAAAGTCCTGCCGTAATTGCTGGTGGAGCTTTTGATAATATTCCCCCAATTGTTGGGTCGAAAGTTCCTATATCAAAACTATTACCGCCATAATAATCTTGTTTTAAATCGAGTTGAGTGATATATGCTTTTTCAACAATTTTATCTACCGATGAATACCATCCACCTATTGAGCTTCCAACATTTAACATAAGGTAAACACCACCAAACACCAATATAACAATTAAAACAGGCAAAACGGTATATTTTAAAACTTTATTTTTAATATCACGAATAAAATAATGAACTATCATAATTATTATTCCACCAAACGCAGCAAAAAAGATATATGGTTTTATTGAAATTAGAACAAAAACACTTATAATAATTGTAAAAAGATGAAAAACCATTTTCTTTTTTATAATAATAACATAATACACTGAAACCATTAACCAGCATACAGCACTTAAAGTAAAACTGTCTTTTAAAATTCCTGAGCCCCAAAAAAACACTGATGGGATAAACAAAATAGCAAAAGCAATTTGTTTAACTATTTCCTTATTTTGTTCGGCAAACAACAAAAATAATCGCCAAATTCCGAAATAAGTTAAAGTTGCTATTAATATTGTTGATGCCATAAAACTTCGTGCACCAATAAAAACAAATGGAACAGTTAACCTTGAAACAGCTAACGAATTAACATCTGAATAATAATAAGGAAAACCAGTATCGTTATTAAAAAAAGAATAATTTTCGGGAGAGGCATTTCCAAACATTATTGACACAAAAGCTGTAAAATTATGACTTGCTAAATTTAATAACGTTGTGCTAGTATTATAATACATAACGGTATCGCCATCGCTTGAACTATAATAATATATGTAAATAAGTAAAAAAGCTAATCCGCCAATTATTTTCGCAAACAAACCTAAAGTAAAATATCTATATTCTGGATTTTCGGTTTCTTTTTTCTTTTGATAATTTAATGAAATAAAAAGAATTACAATAATATACAAGGGTGCCAAAATAAAATCAAAAATATCAATTACGTCAACACATCCTGGCACTGTAATCTCGTACATTTTGTAATAAATTTAAATCAAATATACATTTAATAATTTACTTTATTAAAGCACAAACATAATTTTCCGCTTTTAAATATTCTAAATATTTTGGCAGAATGTTTTTAAGTTTTTCGGAAGCTTTTATTGTATCGTGAAATACTATTATTGCATTGTTTTCAGTTGCTTTTTTTATTCTACTTAAAAGTTTTTCTTCGCTTATTTTTTCTGAATAATCTTTACTTAAACAAGTCCACAAAACAATTTTAAATGTTTTTTTTAATATATACCATTGTAATGGAGACACTTTGCCATATGGTGGTCGAAAAAGCTTTGAATTAATAACAAGTGACGCTTTATTTACATCTTCAACATATTTTTTATTCGATGTTCTCCAGCCATTAATATGTGAATATGAATGATTCCCTATTGCATGACCTTGTTTTAAAATTTCATTGAATATTTCGGGGAACATTTCCACATTTTTTCCAATACAAAAAAAAGTTGCTTTTGCATTATGTTTTTTTAATAATGACAACACCCAAGGGGTTACCTCGGGTGTTGGTCCATCATCAAAAGTTAAAAAAATTTGTTTCTCTTTAACATTCATCATCTTGCACTAGGCTTTGATTGATGATTTACTGTTGTGGAAATATAGAAATAAATTTTTCGTAATAAATTTTAAACTTATCATCAAGTTTTTTCGATAACTCTGCTTGACTATAAGTTCTGGTTAGCCTTGAAAGTTCTTGCATAACCGACATTGCTCTTTTTGTTTCGTTTTCGACCATACTAATATTTCCTTTATCGAGCGACAAATAATAATCGAGTTCGCCTTGAGTTAGTTTAATCATTTTCTCGGTTATTTCTGATGCTTTTTTCAATTCACCAGCACGATAATATCCTTCGGCTATACCAAGTACAAAAACATTATAAGGAACTGTTTCGCCTGGCATAACTTTCATACATTGGTCTAAAACCTTAACTGCAGAATCGCGCTTGCCTTCGTCTAAAAGAGCAGTAGCTAAACGAGCAAAATTATTTCTAAAATTCATTGTCATACGTAAATTGTTTTCATCTAAATAAACATCTTTACGCTCAATTCCGCCCCAAGTAAACTTGTTCATTAAGTTATTGTACAAAATATCGGTGTCAATCCAACCAGTTTGTCCGTCTTTATTGTTTGCTTTAATTGGTGTTAAACGATAAGCCAACCCATCTAAACGGAAATAATCGTCTAAATTCATATAGCTATCGCCACCAACAGTAATTGCAAAATCAATTGGTCGCTCCCATTTATTTTTACTTAACAAATCAAGAATTACTAACTCTGAACGATATAAATAACTCTTAGTAATAGCCCAATCAATACTTGGTAACATTCTACTTGCTTGAGATGGTTTTATTGTTTTATTATTTAATACTTTTAGTGAATCTACTTTAAATGTAAATTGTTTTGTAGGGCAAAAATTCATCATTTCGGTTTGCGAAACAGGAACTTTTGCTTCATTAGATTCGCTTTGTACAAATTCAATAATTTTACCAATATCAACAGGAGTTTTTATTTGCTCAACTACAGGAACATACATTCTGCGCTCACCTGCAATTTGGTCGTAAGTAAACGAAATAGGTAAAGATTCCGATTCATAAGCCTTACGTTTCATTTGCTCTATATACCAATCGGTATTTAAAAGACTTAGATTTACAACACGAACATCAGTTCTAATTCCCTCAACTTCTTGAGCATACCACAACGGGAAAGTGTCGTTATCGCCATTTGTAAATAATATTGCATTGGGTTCGCACGATTCTAGATAATTTTTAGCAAAATCGCGTGCAGTGTATCTATTCGAACGATCATGGTCGTCCCAATTTTCTTTTGCCATAATTCCAGGAACAGTAAAAAGGCATACTAATGTAATTGCAGCAGCAGTAATTGTTTCTGGCATTTTTTTCTTTAATAATTCGAACAATGCCGCCACACCTAATCCTATCCAAATAGCAAAAGCATAAAACGATCCCGCATAAGCATAATCCCTTTCACGAGGCTGATAAGGTGTTTGATTTAAGTATATTACAATTGCTAAACCTGTAAAAAAGAATAAAAGCATTACAATAACAAACCCTTTCGATTCTTTTAAATAATGGAAATACATACCTATAAGACCTAAAAGTAAAGGTAACATAAAGTACACATTCTTTGCTTTATTATTTGCTAGTGTTTCTGGAAGATTATCTTGCGACCCAAGCCTCATGTTATCTAGAAATGGGATTCCAGAAACCCAATTACCGTTAATAATATTTCCATGACCTTGAATATCATTTTGTCGTCCAGCAAAATTCCACATAAAATATCTAAAATACATGAAACCGATTTGATATTTTACGAAAAATTTAAT
>JAVHRJ010000051.1:0-1463 GCA_036171595.1 Bacteroidales bacterium | reverse complement strand
AAAGGACGATCGCCATATTGTTCACGATTTAAATACGAAATAAGTGCAAAAACATTTTCTGGATTATTTTCATCAAGCGGAGTATCAACAGTTGATCTAATAATAACCATTGCAAATGATGAATATCCTATAATAATAACTGCAATACTTAAAACTAAAGTATTTAAAATTGGTTTTAATTGTTTTAAATAATAAACTGCAGCCCACGAACCAGCAAAAAATAATATCCAAAAGAATACATTGTTAATCATTAATGGTACTCCAGAAAAAAACAATAAAAGCGATATAACAGTAGCTTTTAAAAATCGCGAAACTTCTTTTGTGGTAACATAAATTCCGGCAACTATTAATATAAACAATAAAATACAATAAAATAAAAGTCCTGAATTGTAACCCATTCCCATTCCATTTACAAAAGCAAGTTCAAACCACGAAGCAACTTTAAAAATTCCTTGTATAATACCATACATTATAGCAGCAAGAGCAATAATTGAAATAATTGATGCATAAATAACACCTTTTTTAGAAGGTTTATACTTGCGGAAATAAATAACAAAAACAATTGCAGGTATAGCAAGTAAATTTAGCAAGTGAACTCCAATTGATATCCCTAAGAATAATGCAATAAGTACAATCCATCTACTCGAGTATTTTTCATCGGCAACAGCATCCCATTTTGTAATTAACCAAAATACTAGTGCTGTAAATAAAGCCGAAGAAGCATAAACTTCACCTTCAACAGCCGAAAACCAAAAAGAATCGGAAAAAGTATAAGCAAGTGAACCAACTAAACCACTTCCAATAATTGCAACTAATTGTCCAACTGTCATTTCCCCTTCTTTTACTAACATTCTTTTTGCAAAATAGGTAATAGTCCAGAACATAAACAAAATAGTAAGTGCGCTAAACAATGCCGACATAGAATTAACCATCATTGCAACATGTGCATTATCGCTTGCAAAAAGAGTAAAAAAACGAGCCATAAACATAAAAAATGGTGCTCCAGGGGGATGTCCAACTTCTAATTTAAATGCTGTTGCAATAAATTCGCCACAATCCCAAAAGCTTGCTGTAGGCTCAATTGTAGCCAAATAGGTAAAAGCCGAAATAGCAAATACTATCCAGCCACCAATGTTATTCCATAATTTAAACTTCATTTATTATAATTTTCGTAAATATAAAATGTATAAGTTTTAAAAGCACGAAATTAAGATAATTTTTTTGTGATGAATTTAATTTTTTCTTAAAAAATCAAAAAAATGTTTTTAACAGAAATATTTTTTATAAATTTGCATTCTTAAATTTAAAAAAGTTCTTAAAAATATATTGTTCGATGGTGTAAAGGTAGCACCACAGATTTTGATTCTGTTAGTCCAGGTTCGAATCCTGGTCGGACAACATTTTTAACTGTCCCGTTGTGTAATGGTAGCACAACAGTCTCTGGATCTGTTTGTCGGAGTTCG
>JAVHRJ010000050.1:0-6779 GCA_036171595.1 Bacteroidales bacterium | reverse complement strand
TTTTGAACACGAAAAAACAGGGACAATAAAAGCCGGTTTAAATTATTTAATACAAGCTCACCTTTCAATTGTATTTATAATGCTTGGATTTATTTATATAATATATAAAACTGGCAGTTACGATTTTTCAGCTATAGCAACATATACACAAAATCATTCAGGGGCTTCGGTAATTGCATTATTTATGTTTTTTTTCATTGGATTTGCAATAAAATCCGGATTTGTTCCTTTTCATACTTGGTTACCATATGCTCATCCTGCCGCACCAGCACATATTTCGGGTATGATGTCGGGGGTGATAATAAAAATTGGAATTTATGGTATTTTACGTATGATATTACTTGTTAAAACAAATTACATAACAATAGGTTATATAATTTTAATGTTCTCAGTAATTTCAGGGTTGTATGGTGTAATGTTAGCAATAATTCAACATAATTTAAAAAAACTTTTAGCTTACCATAGCATCGAAAACATTGGAATTATTGGTATTGGTATTGGTATTGGATGTATCGGAATTGGGAGTAACAACAACCTTTTAATTACTTTAGGATTTACAGGTGCGTTATTACACGTTTTTAATCATGCACTTTTTAAATCGCTATTATTTTTTACATCAGGCATAATTTATCAAACTATCCACACTTTAGATATTGAACACATGGGAGGGTTAATAAAAAAGCTACCACAAACTTCAATTCTTTTTTTAATTGCAGCAATTGCAATATGTGGAATTCCTCCTTTTAATGGTTTTGTTTCAGAGTTTATAATTTATAGTGGGCTATTTCAATGGATTCAAAATGCAACACTTATAACAACAATTATTATTGTGCTTATTGTTATAGCTTTGGTTTTGATAGGCGGGTTGGCAATGTTATGTTTTACAAAAGCCTTTGGAATAATTTTTTTAGGAAATCCGCGACACAAATTTGAACACGAGGTAAAAGAAGCTCCATTTTTACAACTCTTACCGCTTTACTTAATTGCACTATTTATTATTTCGATAGGGTTATTTCCAAAATTTTTTGTAAATCTTTTATTTTTACCTATAAAT
Source organism: Bacteroidales bacterium (assembly GCA_036171595.1). Classification (GTDB taxonomy): domain Bacteria; phylum Bacteroidota; class Bacteroidia; order Bacteroidales; family GWA2-32-17; genus GWA2-32-17. The sequence continues at coordinate 5,725 of JAVHRJ010000050.1, read as the reverse complement.
ATGTTTACAAATTTAAATCAAATAAATATAACCCCTTTAAATTTTGAATATTTTAATGTATTGCAAAATATAAGTTGGTTAGCATGGGGTTTTATTTTATTAGTAGCAATTATTTATATATTAAGATATTGGGTTACAAAAAAACATAAAGTTGCAGTTTCAACTACTTGGGGTTGCGGATATGTTGCACCTTCAGCTAAGCTACAATATACTGCAAGTTCATTTGTTAGAACATATAGCAAACTATTTAGCCCTCTTTTATCGTTTATTAAAAAAGAAAAAAATATAGATGGCATTTTTCCTAAAGAAGCACATTATGAAACGCGACCATACGATAAAATCGAAAAATGGTTTATTGATAATACATTACATTCATTAACATCTGGGTTTAATAAATTCCAATTTTTAAGCAATGGTAAACTTCAATATTATATTTTATATGGAGTAGCATTTATTTTTGCTGTTATTAGTATTCCTTTTTTAATACAACAATTTATTTATTTTATTGATTATTTAAAACAACTTTAATTATGTTGAGTTTTATTTTAATATTATTTGCAGCAATATTTTTTACGGGTATAATAATTCGTACTAAAAGTATTGCATCTGGTCGAAAAGGACCTGGGGTTTTTCAACCATTAAAGGATATTTGGCGATTATTTAAAAAAGGTTCTGTTTATAGTGAAACTACAAGTATAATTTTTAAAATAGCACCAACAATATATTTTTCATCAATTATTATGGCAATGCTTGTAGTGCCTTTTGGTCAATCTAAAGGATTTATAAGTTTTAATGGAGATTTTATTTTTTTTGCATATATTTTAGCCCTTGGTAAATTTTTTAGCATTATTGCAGCAATGGATACCGGAAGTAGTTTCGAGGGAATGGGAGCAAGTCGCGAAGCTTTATATTCAATGTTTGCCGAACCAGCATTTTTTATATTAATGGGGTCTTTAGCTTTACTTACAGGACATACATCATTTCAAGAAATATTTTATTCATTACACGTAGGTTCATATATTACTTATGCAATTACTACTCTTGCAACATTTGTGCTCGTTATGATAACAATGATTGAAAATAGCCGTATGCCTATCGACGATCCTAAAACTCATCTCGAACTTACTATGATTCACGAAGTAATGATTTTGGATAATAGTGGTTTTGATTTAGGATTAATTTTTACTGCAGGCCTTTTAAAATTCGCAATTTATGGAGCCTTAGTTGTAAACTTGTTTATTGGCATGGTTCCTTATGAATTTAGTATCCCAATATTTTTTATTATACAATTTTTAATGGCTATTGTTATAGGTTTAATAGAATCGTTTATGGCTCGATTTAGAATGAGTCATAATGCTCAATTTATATTTGCCTTAACATCAGTTAGCTTATTAATTTTCTTTGGTATATTATTAATTTTAGAAAAATTTGTTTAACTATATAAATCGATAAAAATGATAAACGTATTATTAATAACATTCTTAATTACTTTATTTTACATAGCAATTGCAAATAGAATGTTGACTTTTGTAAGAGTTCTGGCTGTTCAGGGCGTATTGTTGTTTTTTGTAGTCTTATTACGATTAACAGAAATAAATGCAATAAATTTAATTTTAATTTTATTAGAAACTATCATTTTTAAATCAATTGCAGTTCCTTTTTTTCTAGGGTATGTTATTAGAAAAAATAAAATTACTCGCGAAGCAGAACCTTATTTACCAAACTTTGTTTCGTTAATAATTATTACAGTAATAATTGTATTTACAATACTTTTAACAAATGCGATTAATGATATAACATTAGATAAAATATTTTTTATTGTTGCATTATCTTCTTTATTTACCGGATTATATTTTATTGTAACAAGGAGAAAAATTATTACTCATATTATGGGATATCTAGTAATTGAAAACGGTGTATTTGTTCTTTCGTTGGCTGCTGGAACAGAAATGACACAATTAGTAAATGTTGGTATTATGCTCGATATTTTTGTAAGTGTTTTGGTGTTAGGTGTTTTTGTAAACAGAATTGGCGACACGTTCGACGGAATGAGTGTAGATGATTTAACAAATTTAAAAGATTAATTATGTATAGTTATTATATTTTAATAGCAGTATTACTTGCTGTAGGAACATTTTTTAATAGAAATGTTATAATTCGAAAAATATTACTCGTTTCTTTTTTGTTATTACAAACTACCTTAACTGTTTATGCTTATTTAAATTTAAATAAAACAGAATTCGAGTTTTTTACGTTTGATTCGCTTGGTGTAATTTTTCTTATAGTTCTTACAATTTTAAGCTACACAACCGTTTTTCATAGTTATTTATACTTGCAACATAGAAAGGACAGTGGAAGAAATCAAAGTTTATTTTTTGCTGCATTAATTTTATTAATTGTTGCTATGACAAGTGTTTATTTAGCAAATCACATAGGCGTACTTTGGGTATTTATAGAGGCAACTACCTTAAGTGTTGCAGTTTTAATTTATCACGAACGCACAAATCTTTCATTAGAAGCAACATGGAAATATGTGTTTATTTGCTCTATAGGTATTACATTTGCCTTTGTTGGAATAATTTTTTTAAGTAAAGCCATTCAAGAATCCGGCTCATCAAGTTTAATATTTATTGATATTCCAACTCATATAAAAAATGCAAACACCTTCTGGCTAAAACTAGCATTTTTATTTATGGTTGTCGGTTTTAGTACAAAAATGGGACTATTTCCAATGCATACTATTGCTGTTGATGCTCATACTGTTGCACCACCACCTATAAGTGCTTTTATATCAACAACTTTAATGAATGTTGGGTTTGTTGCTATTTTTAGAACATATACTTTATTAGCTGGAACAAGCATTCAGCCATGGATGAACCAAGTGTTACTATGGTGTGGTTTGTTATCAATTTTTGTATCAACAGTATATATTTTAAAGGTAAATCATTTAAAAAGAATGTTTGCATATTCAAGTTTAGAGCACATGGGATTAACTGCACTTGGAATTGCAATGGGCGGAATAGGTTATTTTGCAGCAATTCTTCACATGATTTTACATTCGTTTGTTAAAGCAAGTGTTTTTTACCAAATTGACCAAGTACATCGTACATTTCACTCATATTTATTAAGTAAAACAGGCAATTATTTTAAAAAAAATATAGTTGGTGCAATTGTAATGCTTTTTGTTGTTATTAGTATTACTGCAATGCCTCCTTCGGGTTTATTTGTTAGCGAATTTTTAGTTTTCCGCTCAATGTTCGAATCACACCAAATAATTGCACTAGTTTTTATTTTAATTTTACTCACCTTAATCATGTGGGCTTTAAGTAAAAACATTTTAAAAATGTTGTTTGTTCCTTCAACTCATGCAATAGAAATACATGAGCCAACTAAAATTAACCCTTTAGAATCGATAACACAATTTATTTTATTAGCAACTGCAGTATATCTCGGATTAAATCCACCTGCAGAATTAATTAACTTAATTAACGAAAGTACAATGCTTTTACCTAAATAATATGAATTATATTATAACATTAAACAACGAAACTATTCCACTTTCGGAAATTCCCGAAATAGAATACGATGCTTTTTATAATTTAAATACCGATTTGGTATTAAATAATAAAGAAAAGCATTGTGTAAATTATTTTGGATTTAAATTAAATAACAAAGTAAAACTTATATGTTGTATTGCTAACGACGACACACACGATATTTACGTTTCGTCTTGTATAGTTAGCAACAATTCAAATTTATTGTCGTTTACTAAAAAACATTTAAGTTTTGAGAAATTTGAACGAGAAATTCACGAAAATTTTGGAATAAATTTTATTGAACATGAATGGTTAAAACCTGTTCGTTATTCGTTTAATAGAGCAGATAAATCAAAAACAATAGCAAATTATCCGTTTTTTAAAATTAATAGCGAAGAATTGCACGAAGTGGGTGTTGGTCCTATTCATGCGGGTATAATTGAGCCAGGCCATTTTAGATTTATTTGTAATGGTGAGCAAATTTTACATCTTGAAATTCAATTGGGTTATCAACATAGAGGAATTGAACAATTATTCATAGAAAAGAAAAAATTAATAGAACGTTCAATTTTAGCTGAAAATATTGCGGGCGATACAGTTATTGGACATAGTGTTGCATTTTGTTATATTTGGGAAACTTTAAATTGTTGTAAAGCTTCAAGAGAAATAAATTTTGTACGAACTTTAGCTTTAGAGCTTGAAAGAATAGCAGTTCATACAGGTGATTTAAGTGCTGTTTGTGGCGATATTGCATATCAATTGGGAGCTTCTGTTTTTGGTAGATTAAGAACCCCTATTATTAATTTCTTTCAAGAATGGTGCGGGAATAGATTATCAAAAGGACTAATAAGGGCAGGGATCAATCAATTTAAATTCACAATCGAATTAAAAGAAAGATTACTAGCAATTTTAAAATCATTTGAATCTGATTTTAACGAAATGAGTATTGAATTATTTAAGCTTCCGAGTGCTATTTCTCGTTTTGAACGAACAGGAATATTTACCGAAGAAAATGCTATATCAATTGGAACTGTTGGAATTTCAGCTAGAGCAAGTGCTCTAAATAGAGATATTAGAACATCGCACCCTTTTGGATTATATTCAGAATTAAATCACGAACCAATAATTAAACATCATGGTGATGTTTATTCCCGAGTTCAAATTCGTAAACACGAAGTACGGCAATCAATTAAGTATATCCGTTATTTATTAGAAAATATTCCCGAACAAAGTGCAGATGTAATACAATTAAATAATCCTAAACCTAATTCTTTTGCTATATCTTTAGTTGAAGGATGGAGAGGAGAAATTTGTCATTGTGCAATTACCGATTCAAATGGCGAATTACTTGTTTATAAAATAAAAGACCCTTCGTTTCATAACTGGCTTGCTTTAGCACTTGCTGTTAGAAATAACGATATCTCAGATTTTCCAATTTGTAATAAAAGCTTTAATCTTTCATATTGTGGACACGATTTATAATTAATAAAATTATGCTTAACAATTTTAAAATAATATACCATCAAGGAAAACAATTTATACCCGACGTTACAAATGTTGTTGTTCCTGGAATATATAGAGGTCGTCCTGTTATAACAACAGAAAAAATAAATGAAATTGAATTGAAAAATATTTGCCCAACAAATGCAATCGCAATAAATCCTGTTAGTATTGATTTAGGTAAATGTGCATTTTGTGGCGAATGTGCAAAAATATTTCCTGATAAAATTTCATTCACAAAAGATTATAAAATAGCTACTAACAAAAGAGAAGATTTAATTTTAAATGAGGGCGACAACAATTTTATTAAATTAAAACCCGAATTAATTAGAAAAGAAATTCGTAAATTATTTGGTGGTTCTTTAAAATTACGACAAGTTAGTGCAGGTGGCGATAATAGTTGTGAGGCAGAATTAAATGCAACAAGCAATGTTAATTTTGATATGGGACGCTTTGGTATTGAGTTTGTTGCATCACCTAGGCATGCCGATGGAATTGTTATTACGGGCCCAATTACTGAAAACATGGCCGAGCCTTTACAAATTTGTTACGATGCTATTCCAGAGCCAAAAATAATTATTCTTGCTGGTACCGATGCTATTAGTGGCGGTATTTTTGCTAATAGCCCTGCATTAAATAGAACTTTTTTAGAAAAGAATAAAATTGATCTTTATATTCCCGGAAACCCA
>JAVHRJ010000049.1:0-1339 GCA_036171595.1 Bacteroidales bacterium | reverse complement strand
AGATTAGAAAAATTTGTTTTGTACGCCTCGGCTTCAGAAACTAAAACAAATCCAATTACAACCATAGCCATTAATTTAACTGATGCAATTGTTCGAACATCAAAAGAAATTTTAGCAAACATTATAATACTTGGATGGCCAACAAAAGAAACATTTGTATATAAAGTTTTTTTAAAAAAAATAGAAAATATTTTAAGCTTAACAAATAAAACTATTATTTTTTACAACCACGTAAAGCCTTTAAATACAAATAAAAAAATAAAAGTATTATGTCCTCCATTATCGGAGTTAGAATCAGGGTTTAACACTTGGTTCGGCAAAATCGTACTTTTATCGAACGAATTAAGTTTAGATGTAGAATTTATCTGTAATAAAATAACAAAAGATGCAATAAATAAAACTATAAGTAAAAAAACACATAAGATAATTTGCAGCTTTAAAGAATTTACAAACTTTAATAATTTTATGATGGTTTCAAAATATATAAATTTAGATGATTTAATAGTAATAATTGCCTCACGAAAAGGGTCAATTTCATATCAAAGAAATGTAGAAAATATCCCAAAAATGATTGACAAATATTTTATTAAAAATAATTTAATTTTGAATATTCGTCAATTGGTTCTGGTGAAACAAAATTTGAGGAATACAATGACGTAAATGCAGAAATATTTTCGAAAGGTATTGATACTGTTACAAAAATTCAGAAAGGAATTGGAAATATTTTTACAAATAAAACTTCTGATGAAAGTTAAAAATAACATAAAACAATAAGCAGAAATAAATTGAAATAGAAAATAGAAATAAATTGTTGTCATGTTGAGTGATTAGCGAAACATCTTTTCTAAAATAGAGAAAGACATTGAAAAAACAGAAATAAGTTGAAATATATTGAAATTAAAAAGAAATAGGTATAAATCAAAAATAAATAATTATTATGTTTTCAGGAATAGTAGAAGAAGCAGCTAAAGTTGTTGCATTAAATAAAGAAGGTGGTAACCTACACATTTCAATGGAATGTTCTTTTACAAATCAATTAAAAATTGATCAAAGTATTGCTCATAATGGAGTTTGCTTAACAGTTGTAAAAAAAGCTGAAACAAGTTATACTGTTACAGCAATTCAAGAAACATTAGACAAAACAAATTTAGGTAATTTAAAAATTGGTGATAAAGTAAATTTAGAACGAAGCATGACAGTTGATAAATTACTTGATGGCCATTTGGTTCAAGGTCATGTTGACCAAACAGCAGTATGTACTGAGGTTAAAGAAGCCGATGGTAGTTGGTACTATACATTTAAATACGACCCAACAAAAGGAAATATTACAGTTGAAAAA
>JAVHRJ010000048.1:0-1343 GCA_036171595.1 Bacteroidales bacterium | reverse complement strand
AAATTTTCAGTAGAAGCAAAGCTAATATTGAATGTTTCGGTAAATGATGTTTTACCAGCATAAGAGCCAGTTACAGCAATAGTTGAACTTGCACCTGTTGCATCTTTTTTCTTAACTGTAAATGTGCTAATTTCACCATCAGCAGTAACCGAAGGAATAATTGTTACTGTGTATGGATCGGCCATTGTAGCATAATCAATTTCAAATGAACTTACGCCATTTGCAAAAGAAATAGTTGGGCTGGCAACTGTTGTTTCATCTTTTTTACATGATGTAAACATTGTTGCACCTGCTAAAAACATAAGAGCTAAAAATTTTACTTTTTTCATATTCATTTAATTTTAAGTTAATAATTTAAAAATTTATTTTGAGGCAAAATTAACAATATATTTTAAATTAGCAAAAATATATTTATTAACAAAATTGTAACTGCTTAGGGATTAAATCTTACCTGTTTTTTATTCGTCATTCCCGCGAAGGCGGGAATCCCTTATTTGTTCATTGTTCCCATCTTTGGGAGATTCCCGCTTTCGCGGGAATGACGTACGGGAGGGGAATTACGGAAAACCGTGAAATTGATACCTGTGTAGTTACACAAAATTATATATTTGATATTCTGTCTATTAAACTGTCGAGAGCTTTCCCTATTTTGTTTTTAAACATAACTTCCATAACTTTTGGAATATCGGCTCTTAAGGTTATTTTTATTCTTGTGTCATTTGTTGCTGCCTCTTTTAGTTGTATCCAAAGAAAAAACGTTAATGGTATATTCCCACCACCTGTATATTTTACTAGCGAAAAAGGTTCTTTGTTTACAATTTTTAATTCAATATTTCCGGCACCTTCAGCAGTAAAGCTACAATTATATTCGGTTGAAGTAAAATCTTTTACTTTTTCTTTTGGAATTAACGGTTCAATTCTACGAAAATCGCTTATTATATTGTAAATATCTTCGGCTGGACGTAAAATCTTTCCTACTTTACTTTCGATTTGCATTGTTTGTAATTATTTCAATGTTTATAGTTTTATAGATTCTTCACTAATCGTTCAGAATGACAAAAAGAGTTAGGGTTAATAAAAACATAATGTTGTAATTCCGAGTGATTAGCGAAGAATCTTTTGTTTTATGTTAGATATTCGGTGTTCATTATTCGATATTCGTTATTTTGTTTATTGTTTGCCTTCGCACACCCTTAATCCCTAAAGTGCCTGCCTTGAGCTTGACGAAGGGGAGCAACTGCACAATTAATTTTATATATTTCAATGTGTTTCTCGTAATTGTATTTTAAGAAAAGATGTTTCGCTAATCACTCAACATGACAAAAAGATATTTCTGTTTTTTT
>JAVHRJ010000047.1:0-1347 GCA_036171595.1 Bacteroidales bacterium | reverse complement strand
CTTACAACAGGTTATGGAACAATTGCAGTTGATACACAGGATTTACCAAATGGTAATTACACATTTTCACTTATAATTAATGGTAAAGTGTATAATTCAAAGAAAATGATTAGAAATAAATAATTAAAGTTATATAAAAAGTCCATTCCAACAAATTGCAGAGTGGGCTTTTTATTTATCTTTTTAATTAACAATAAACATTTAATATGAATAAATTATTATTTATTGCACTTATTACATTTGGAATAAATGCAACAGCACAAATAGTTTTAGAACACAAGTATGATAGTGCTTCGACACAAGGCATTTCTACTTCAAATGGCATGGTATCTTCTCAATTAATGATAGTAAAGTTTGAGGTGTCAGGTGAACGATATGTAAATATAAATAGAGCAGGTAAAAATATCAGCATATATGATTTAAATCATTCTTTGATTAATATAATTTCTCTTGCAAGTTATCCTATGAATATTAATGGGACGATGGGTGATGTCATTTATTTATCAGAGAAATTATTTGATACAGATACATTAATAGAATTTATGTATTTATATAGTATCGGAAATAGTCATAACACAAATATATATAAAGAAAATGGTTCTTTGATTTTTTCTGATACTCTTGCTCCAGTTATAAAAGTCAATTATCCTTTACAACAATACCCTATTTATAATACTTTGCAAGGAACTAAAATGATTCTAAGTTGTTATTCAAATGGGCAAGCATGGGTATTTAGTTTGCCTGGAACATTAAGTACTGCCATTGCCGAAGCAAACGGGCAGTTAATGCAAACGCAAACAGGGCAGTTTAGCAACCTGTACCCTAACCCAAGCAATGGCTCTGTAACATTACAATATGAATTGCCTAAAAACGAAAAGGAGGGGGAACTAATTTTGTACAATATGCAGGGAGCAGAAGTAAAGCGGTACAAAGTTGACAATACATTTAAAGATATACTGCTCGATAATACTGCTTTGCCTACAGGCACTTATTTATACCAATTACAAACAAGTAAAGGCAGTGTAGGCACAAAAAAAATGGTTATTATAAAATAAAGACAAAACTTGTCCTAAAAGATGTTTACTATAAAATTGCAAAATAACATCGCTCAAAGCCTACTGACAAGAATAAAGATTAAAAAGCACGCAGGACAATAATAACAAATCGCCTGTTTATAACACACGGTTAAAATTTAGCAGGCTGTTATGGGCAACTTGACACGAATAACAAAATTCAGGCATTTTAGCGGTTTGACAATAACTGCAAGTAATAGCCTGCCAAATTCAACCGCCAATCGTTAGCTACTATATTAATAAAAAAAGGTTCTTTGGCTTTTTGACAATTTCA
>JAVHRJ010000046.1:0-6841 GCA_036171595.1 Bacteroidales bacterium | reverse complement strand
TATAAATTATAAGACAAATTAATATTACATAAATAATATAATTATCAGTATTTTAATAAATTTTTACTTCAATAAAATACCTATTCTTTTATTAATTTTTTAAAACTTACATTCTGATTATTATGCACAATTTTTAAAAAATAAATTCCACTTATATATTTTTCAATATTTATTGTATTTTTAAAATTTCGCATATCAAATGTTTCAATTACCTTACCTAATTCGTTCATTACAATAATTTTTTCAATATTATTGATTTTTGAATCAATTGTTACTAATCCATTGGTTGGATTCGGGAATAATTCAATATCATTTGTAATTGAGATATCGTCATTATTGCTTGTTGTTGGACAAGAAACAATAATATCATAAGCACTTCCACTGCCATCATCAGCGTCAACAACAATATAATAGGTATTACCAGCAACAGCACCAGTATAAGTTGCAGAAGATGAGTAAACCGTACCTAAACAATTAGAGGCATCACAACTTCCTAAAATGTAAACATCTAAATCGCCTGTATAATTTGAAATTGTAGCTGTAATTGTGCCGTTAGCACTTGGAATAATTGAATGAACTCTTTCTGGACCAGTTTCTGTCCAAGTGTTACAACCATAAGTTCCAACTACAGAATTAGATGAAGAACTTACTCCGCTATATGTTACACCGCACGAAAGTGGAATAGAATTATTACAATTTAAAGAAAATAGTGCATCAATACAATCTGGTAAACCAATTCCACCTGCTGCTGTGAGTTCTGTTTGACCCATACTATTAATTTGAGTAAGTGTAAGATGTGTTCCTTGTCCTAATCCCGATTGGGGAAAAACAATGTAATCGATAATTGGTTGTGATGTGCCTCCAGTTTTTGGATTACTATTAAGTCCTAATGCGGAAGCTAAATAAATTGAACCTTCTCCTAATTTGCCACTAGGTCCGGTATCTGCTAAGTATGCAAAACTTGTATTTCCATTAGTTGTATTTCTTGCATAAACCAAATCACCCATAGAAATATTAGCTAACAATTGTAATGCAGATGGCATTGCAATAAAAGGAATATTTTCTGAATCAACATAACGCAATGGGTTTGTATTAGAATAACCAGATTGAACTAAAGAAGTTGTAGAAACGTACATTCCTGGGTATGGATCTCCAGAGCCTTGTATAATTGGATCACCATTAATATCGGTAACAATACCCCACCAATTTCCTGGATAACCTGCATTTGCTGTCCAATCAAGCCCCGAATCGTTAGGACCATAGGCTCTAGGACAACCGTCAGCATCAACAGCAAACTTAGCTCTGTAAAGAATTGCTCCACTAGGGTTGTGAGTATATACATCAAAATTCTCAATAGTTGTTAAATAAGTAAGATTGCAATCTGCTTGACAAAACCCTAAAATATTGAATAAAACAGAAATAAAAAGTGTTAAGAGTAATTTCATGATATCTAAAATTTATAACAAATTTAATAAAATTAAATTTTAAACAAAAAGAGCCATCTTAATACAAGATGGCTCTTTATAAATTTAGAATAAAATACTTATCTAATAACTTTTACTTGAACAGCATTTAATCCTTTTTTTCCGTTTTCTACTTCAAATTCTACTTTGTCATTTTCGTTAATTGAGTCGATAAGACCGGTTTGATGAACAAAAATGTCTTCGCCAGTATCAGATTGTTTAATAAATCCAAAACCTTTTGCACTGTTAAAAAACTTTACTACTCCTTCTTTCATGTTATTTAAATTTAAATTGGTAATTTTTATATTATACGAATAATTTTACGTCGAATGCACTTAATCCTTTTTTCCCTTTTTCAACTTGAAAAGTTACTTTACTGTTTTCTTTAATATTATCAATATGACCATTAATATGTGTAAAAATACTTTCGTTTGATTGTAAATCTCTAATAAAACCAAATCCTTTAGATTCATTAAAAAAAGTTACTATACCTACTCTAATTGCATTTTTATCTTCAGAATCGTCACGTTTTGGTGTTCCAATTTGTATGTTTTCTGCTATTACTTTTGTTTTTCTGGAGAGATCGGGTGGTGTTGAGGTTAAATTTCCAAATTCATCAACATAGGCAAACATATCATTTGAACCGTCTTTACTTTTTGATTTCCTTTCTTCTTTTCTTAAAGCTTTATCTTTTCTTTTTTTTAATTTTAATTTTTCTTTTTCGCCTTTATTAAAAGCTTGTTGGGATTTTGCCATTTTTAAAAATTTGTTTCTTTTTTATGCAAAGATAAGGAAATAAAATGGCTAATTAATTAATTTTTAAAATAATATTAAAATTAAGTTATTTTTCTGAAATTAAACCGCTTGGTATTAAATTAATTATTGTTTGAGAATTATTTGAAGCAATTGTTTTCATGCTGTCCCAAACCTTGTTGCACCAATCTGAATCGTAATCAGTTAAAAGGTTTTTTGGAGCATCTGTACACTTTGTTAATAATCCGAAATCAATCTTTTCATTTTTTGATGATGGTACATGTTTGAAATTATTTAATAATAAATTAATTTCATTGTTTTCAATAATAATTAGTACACTATATTCAATTTTTCCATTTGTTTGAGATGCATATAACCTTGAATAAGTTAATGAAGCTTCGTATTTAACTTGATTAATAAAATTAATAGTACCAGTTCCTTTTATTGTATCGTTGTTATTTGTGTAATTAATTTTGAAATATGTTTGGGAACTTGCCCATTCCGAAATCTCTTTAAAAGCTTTTTTCTTTTTGTTTGAATCAAAAGCAATTTTGTGATTAAACGTCAAAACATCCTGACTATAACTTCTTATTGTAAATACTAAAAACATTAACAATAATGAAATTTTAAACGTTTTCATAATCAAATTAATTATGTGGTCTTTTGAATATTATTACGTAAATAAAGTAAATAAAATAACATTATGTTCGCATGTTATTTTTATATTTAATAGCATTTTGTTAATAATGTAAGAAATTGATATTGAATCACAAATACTTAAAAAATATAAAGTCGGTTAATAAATAAATTATATTTTATTAACAGTAAAAAGTTAATAAAGCCCAATGAAATAGCCTGTTTGTAACCGTTCATGCATTAATCATGTTTTATTCGTCATTCCCGCGAAGGCGGGAATCCCATAATTCGAAGCAAATTTTCCCTTTACCAGTTCATTACCTCAAAACTTAAATCATTCCTCTGTGGATTCATTTTTCCGATAAGTTTATTTTTCCATTCTCTATTCCATTTTTTTACTGCTTTTTCTCTTGCAATAGCCTCTTCAATAGAAATAAATATCTCATAATATACCAACTTGTTGCAATTGTACTTTGCTGTGAAAGAATTAGTGAATTCTTTTGTTTTGTGCTGATTTAACCGTACAACTAAATCAGAAGTAACTCCCAAATAAAGCACTGTATTATGGGCATTAGTTAATAAATATATGCATCCACCTCTTTCCATTATTGCTAAGTTAAAAATTTAGAAGTTAATTGCAACTAATTGGGAGATTCCCGCCTAAGCTGGAATGACGGAAACTTAATAAATCATAGACCCAGTAAGATCTTTAACAGATTTTATATTTTGTTTATCTAAATAATAATTTAACCCGTTTATTATTTTTATTGTAACTTGTGGATCAATAAAATTTGCAGTACCCACCTCAATTGCTGATGAACCTGCAATTAAAAATTCGGCAGCATCGTTTGTGTTCATAATTCCACCCAAACCAATAATTGGAATTTTTACAGTTTTAAATACTTGCCAAACCATTCGCAAAGCTATAGGTTTTATTGCAGGTCCCGATAAACCGCCTGTTATTGTTGATAATACTGGCTTTCGAGTATTTGCATTTATTGCCATTCCTAATAAAGTATTTATTAACGAAATTGAATCGGCACCTTCATCTTCAGCAACTTTCGCAATTTCAGTTATATCAGTAACATTTGGCGACAATTTAACAATTAAAGTTTTTGAATAAGCTTTTCTAACAGCCGAAATAACAGTTTTTGCACTTTGACAGGATGTTCCAAATGCCATTCCACCTTCTTTAACATTCGGACAGCTAATATTTAATTCAATTGCAGGAATTTTATCTAATTTCATTAATTTTTCAGCAGTATAAATATAATCTTCAACAGTAGAACCAGATACATTTACAATAATTGCTGTATCGTAATGTTTTATTCGTGGATAAATAGTTTCAATAAAATAATCGACTCCTTTGTTTTGAAGTCCAACTGCATTTAGCATTCCAGATGGTGTTTCGGCCATTCTAGGATATGAATTTCCTTCGCGATGTTTTAATGTTGTACCTTTAACTATAATACCACCTAATTTATTTATATCAATGAAATCGGCATATTCTTCGCCATACCCAAATGTGCCCGAAGCAGTTAATACTGGGTTTTTTAATTCTAGCTTTCCTATTTTAACTTTTAAATCTCCCATTTTAAGTTTTTTATGTTAAAAACTGGACCTTCTGTACACACACATTTATTTCCATCAATTGTTTCGGTTACGCAGCATAAACATGCACCAATACCACATGCCATTGAATTTTCTAAACTTACTTCGCAATCTATATTTGATGCAAATGCTCTTTTTGCTATTGCTTTCATCATTACTTCGGGGCCACAAGTATAAATTCTATCAAAGTTTTGTAATTGATTAAAAACATGGCTATTTACAACATAGCCTTTTTCGCCTTTGCTACCATCTTCGGTTGTTACTAATACTTCTCCATACTTCTCATATTTTTCAATTTCAATAAGTTGTTTTAAAGTTCGCACACCTATTAATGTGGTTACTTCATTTCCATTTTGCTTTAAATGTTTTGCAAGATAAAGTAAAGGAGCAATTCCGCAACCACCACCAATTAAAAGTGTTTTGTTATTTTGTAATAGGTTAAAACCATTGCCTAAAGGGAAAATAACGCTTATAAAACTACCTATTTCAATATTCGAAAGATGTTTGGTCGCTTTTCCGACTATTTGAACCAAAAAACTTATTGTGTCATTATCATAATTAACATCGTGTATCGATAATGGGCGTCGTAAAAATGCAATATCAGAACCTTTTATTTCTAACTCGGCAAATTGACCTGGAATAATTTCAGGTAATTTCTCGTCCGATTTAAGTTCAATTAAATAATATTCTCCTGTTAATATTTGTTTATTAGATACTTGTAAATCTTTTATATATTTCTTCATTATTATAAAATGCTTATATAAATAATAAGCAAATATAATAATTAATGTGCGGGAGAATATGTTTCAAAAGTGCCATTTGAATAAATTATAAGTATTTTTTCAACTGATAATTCGTTTTTGTTTTTTGTTGATATTTGCTCATCATAATTAATATTAGGTTTGCTTTTATTTAATTCATTATCCTCAATATTTAATCTATTTACTACAACTTCTGGCTCTTTTGAAATATTTTCATTTTTTTCATTATTAATTTGATCAAATAAAGTTGCTTGTTTTCCAACTCTATACATTTCACCTTTACCTAATATTAGCCAATCGGGATTAATAGAATCAAATCTATTAAGCATTTTTTGAGTAAGTTCTAAACTTGGATTATTTCTTCCTGCAATAATATGTGAAATACTTGAACGTTGAACTCCTATTTCGTCGGCAAATTTTGAAGGCGAGATATTCTCTGTTATTAAAAATTTCGCAATTCTGTCTTTCATTTTTATTGTTTTTTTTGAGTTACAAATGTAACAATACTTTTGTTTACATTAGTAACATTTTTAATGTTTACATTTGTAACTGCAACACAAATTGACAAATTAAACCAAACTATGTTAACTATTGAAATTTAGTGTTATATGTTTAAAAAGCATACATAAAGTAAAAGATTCTATAAATTATATATAATATTGAATTAAAGTGATTTATAATTTAATTATATGCTAAATTGATTAAATATTATGTTATTGGTTACGTTAGTAAACAATAAATATAACTTATACTTTATATAATATAGTATTAATAACTGATAATATGATATATAAATTAAAATTTATGATTCTAAATATCGATAATATTAATAGTTTACAATAATCAATAATACAGTAAAAATAAAAATAATAACAGCTATTTACAACTGTGAATTTGATGAAATGTTACATTAGTAAACTGCAATATATTTGACATTTGTAATTTACAGTAGAAATTATTTGATTATTCTAAAATTGATTTAAGCCCGTTTTTTTACCTTCATATACTTCTTAATTCAAAATTAAGAAACTCCTCTCCTACGCTTTTTAAAGATTAAATTTTATTGAATATTTATTTTTTTGAAAATAATTATATCTTAAATTTAAATTATATTTGTTTCGCTGTAAAATTAAAAAATGAGACTCTTATTATTTATATTATTTGCAAGTTCGGCTTTTTCACAAACATCAAATGTTGATAGCTTATTACTTGCTTTAAAAAAATCGAATAATGATACTAATAAGGTTGTTTTATATAAAAACTTGTCGGAAAGTATTAAAGAAGTAGACATTGATAAAGCTTTAAATTACGCTAAAGATGGATTGAAATTAAGTCAGAATTTAAATTATGAAACTGGAAAAGCCGATTTATCTAAAATAATTGGTGATATATTAGATTTAAAAGGCGAATTTTTAAAATCAATAGAATATTACCAAATTTCACTTAGCGAATATACAAGAAGCAATAATTTTACTGGTATTGGAAATGTAAAAAATAGCTTAGGTAGAATATACGAAAAGCAAGGTAACTACGATAAAGCATTAAAAAATTATTTAGACGCTTCAAAAATATTTGAAAACACTTCTGATAAAAAAAGTATAGCTTCATGCATTAATA
>JAVHRJ010000045.1:0-1352 GCA_036171595.1 Bacteroidales bacterium | reverse complement strand
TATTTATTTTATTTTTATCGTCGTAAAAAAATAATGTTTTTGTGTTTAATTCATTATTTTCGCCAAAATTTATTTCTTCTATAATTAATCCTTTTTCGTTGTATGTTGTTATAGTTTTCTCTTCAATTTGATTATCGTTAATGTAAATTTCTTTTAATATTTCTTTACCATCTGAATTATACTCTTTGTATTCTTTAACGAATTTTTCCGAATTGTTTTCAACTATTGCTTTTATACTTTTAATTTTGCTCATATTAAATTGTTTCTAATATTAGTTTTTTCGATTTATAATTTATTTCTGCATTATGTTTTTCAAGAAAATCGCCACCAATTATTCCTATTATTAATTTGTTTGTAAATTGTTTATATAAATTATTTATATGCGATAAATCGATTAAAACAGCCTGATTTATATTAAAAGAATATTTGCTTAAAAATAATTTGTTTATTGTTACAGGTATTGCATTAAGCGATTCATTTGTAATACCTGACGATTGAATTTCTTTAATATTAAAAAGTTCTTCTGAAAATTGTTGACAATATTTTTTATCGAATGCCGATATCGATGCTCCAGTATCAATTATTAGATAACCTTTTGTGGTTGAATTAAATCTCGATTTAATTAATAAGTGCAACCCACCTTGCTCAACTCTTAAAGGTATAATTGGAATGGAAATCATATTAATAGTTTATTGTTTCGAATGTTGATAATGAATCTGATGGAATAATATATGATTTTGCCTGATCAGAAATTATTATCTTAGTGTCAAGATTTTGTAATTCTATTTGATTTATCATTTCTTTCTTTAGCATTTTGTTAGCAATAGTTGTAATAAAATCTTGAGCTGATTGAATTAATTCGCCATTTTGGTCGAAACTGTATTTAAAATATTTTGGTTTGGGAATAATTGAAGCAAGGTAAATCGATTCGGCTAGTGATAAGTTCAAAGGTTTTTTATTAAAATAAAATTCTGATGCCTCGGTTGCACCATATATTTTTGGACCCCATTCAATTATATTCAAATATACTTCGTACATTCTGTCTTTAGAGCATAATTGTTGGTTTTCTATTAGCCAAACAATAATTATTTCTTCTAATTTTCGCGAAATAGTTTTATTGCGATTTAAAAAAACATTTTTTACAAGTTGCATTGTTAATGTACTTCCACCGCGTGCAAATTTTTTACGTTTTATATCTTCGGCTATTGACTGCTGTATAGATTCTATTAAAAATCCTCTGTGATAATAAAATCCACCATCTTCGGTACATAAAATAGCATTTCGTAAAAAAGGTGATATTTGATTTATTGGTGAAAAGTTTGGATTGCTCGATCCAACTAAAAATGATTTTA
>JAVHRJ010000044.1:0-6859 GCA_036171595.1 Bacteroidales bacterium | reverse complement strand
CCGATATATTTAATTTCATTTTCTAATCCTTTATTTTTAATCCGTTGTTCCAATGATTTTATATAATCATCTTCTCCATTACCTGCAATATTTATTTGCCAGAATTTTCTTTTCTCTATATCAATTTTTTTCCACGCATCTATTAATAATTCTATCCCTTTTTTGGGATGAATACGCGAAAGAAAAAGCAAGGTATATTTTTTTTGGGGAGGTTTAGAATATGGATACGGAAATTCCGACAAATCAATACCATTGGGTATAACGGCAATGGGATTTTTAAAACCCAGTTTGCGAATATTATCGGCTTCCATCTTTGCGGTAGCATGAATACAAGAAGCGTTTGCCAAATCGAAGCGTTGATATAAAGCAAGTGCAATCTTTTTTTTCCATTTTTTATAATTCAATGCCCAGGGTTCTAACATGCCTCGAGGTGAAATAATATAAGGAATATTCTTTTTTCTTGCTAACTGAGCCATATAATGTACCGGCATTTGCCAAATACAATGACCATGAAGCAAATCAAACTTATTATTTAATAGTTTATCATTTAATACTTGTTTAAACGATGTGTCATTCACAAAAGATAATTTAAAATTTTTATACGGGCTTTCTTTTACATAAGGATTCGGCGTTGCTTGTGTAATAAGTGTAACCTCTAAACCTGTTTGAGCTAAACTTAATGTTAACTCACTAACACTTTTTGAAGGACCACCGGAATTAATATCTAACCCGGAAATTACATGTAAGATATTCATTAATTCAATTGTTTTTTATGTAATACATTTGCAATAGCGAATATGAACAAATAAACTTCTGTTAAATAAATCCTTGCCAAATAAGAAATCAATGCTGAAATGGATAAAGTAACAAACATAGCATAAATGGATAAGTGTGAATTTCTATAATCATTAAAACAATTTAATATTATTTGTGCATTAAAAAACAGAAATAAGATAAAACCAACAAAACCACATTCCGAAATAATTCGAAGATACCCGCTTTTAGCAAAAAAAATGTTGTTATCCATATATGCTCCAAGATTTTCAAAACGGTCGATATACTTAGCTGCAATGTTGTGAATGTTGCCTAATCCCGAACCAAAGACCAACCACTGTGGGTTTTCTTTTAATGCCATCTGTACTACAGCATCAAAATCTTCATTAGCAATATCACGTTCAACAATTCTGTCATTAATAATATTATTTAATGGTTCTGCAAAAACAGAGATTGTAACTGCAATTATAATCCACGAGAAAAACTTTGCTGCCGATATTTTTGGTAATAACTGAAAATACAGCAGAATAACTTCAGAAAGTACCCACAATATTCCTAACAATACAAAGCCACTGGTAGAAAGGGTGAATATTAAGGTTATATAAAAAAGGAGGGTGAAAAAAGCAGAATATTTTATCAGTTTTATTTGAAATGTATTACAAACTTTAAATATGATTATTCCCATTGTTACAAACATACCAAGGCTTTTGGGTTCTCCGGATAATGAACAAATACGTATCATGGGTAAACCAAAGTAATTAAAAGAACCAGCAGTACGCACCCCATTGTCGGCAGCTTCCAATGGGGCAATATCTATACTACTTAAAACGTAGGTTATTTCTTGTGCAATACCAATAAATGAAGTAACAATAAGACCATACATAAAAAATTTCAATAAATTGTATACATCGTTAAGAGATTTAATGTGAAAATAAAAAATATAGAAAGTGCTGAAAATTAATGAATAATTAATGATTTGACTTATATACCTGCCCTGATTACGTAAATAGCCGGGATTAATTGTAGGAATAAATTCAATTACAAACGTAGAAATTAAAAAAGCTGAAACAAAAGCATATAAAAGGAAAAAGATAATACTTCCATTAAGCCCTCTCATTTTCAACAACTTCGTATTTGAAAATGCAGTTATCAAAAAAGAAGCATTTAACAAAAGCAATGTAAATTGGCTTATGGTATAACGAACTCCAACATTGTAACCAATACCAAAATAAGGAATAAAAAAAGCATACGCCTGAAATAACGTCATTTTACGAAATAGTACCAGAGTAAAAATCGTAATGATTAAAGCCAGTTCCAGAAAATCTTTAATTTCGAGCATCAGGTAAATTTAAATAAACGGAATAAATAGGATTAATGGAAATACATAGAACTATAGTATAAAAACCGGATAAAATGATATTACAAAACAGAATTTCATTAAATTACAACCAAGTTGGATTAGGATATTTTTTATTTTCATGTAATGAATTCAAGACTTCCTGAACATATAAACTAATATTAGACGGAGCTATTTTTGATTTATATTCTAAATTCAATGTTTGTCCTTTTTGTAAGAGTTCTTTATCTTTAAGATAAGGCAACAACTTATTTGATAGGTCAATATAATTTCCGGATTTGAAAATTGCACCACCTCCGGAAGCTAAAATTAGTTCTTTCGCACCAATTTTATTGCTAGCAATTACTGCTTGACCATTTTGTATAGCTTCGTTTATTCTCATACCCCACGGTTCAATCCTACCGGGGGCAACAAGTATATCCATTTCCCTTTGCAAATTATTAAAACACTCCTGATTTAGAACACCATGAAATGTTATCTTTTTGTCTAACCCTAAATCCTTTGTTAACTTAATCAATTTTTCTTTTTCAGGACCCTGCCCTGTAATATGGCAATGAAAATTTATTTGTTGTTCATCGGCAATTTTTAATGCTCTAATCAGTATATCAACTCCTTTGTGTGGAACTAAATTTCCCGAACAATATATTTCAGGAATATCATTTGGAATCCTGTGATTTATTTGTAAAATATCTTCCGTAAAATATCCAAAAGGTATTATTTTTTCAGCAGACCAACCAAGTCTCTTCAGTTTTCGTAATTCTTCGTACTGTGAACCCGAGAGACAAAAAATAAATTCGGCATTATGAGTTACTGAAAGTGTTTTGAATGGTAAGATGTATGTATGATAAATTTTAGCTGCTAAACTTTTAAAACCTGCATAAGGATTACTTGGCGCTTCTGAAAAAATGCCAAATCTGATTTTTTGTTTAATTGCTCGCTTTATTAGCGTGTTTATTCTTTTGGGAGAATAAAAACCACTGAAAATGTGAAAACAGCCAGAGTATTCATTTAATAAGTCTTTTGCTTTTGAATCCCATTCATTATCTTCAATAAAAATATGCTTTGCCGGGGAAAAAGTATTTTCTTCCCAACCCATATTTTTTCTTGAATCAGACAATCGTCCCGTAATTGCAATAACTTCATTATTATTTATTTTCGACAATTCTTTTATCACACCGGAAATTGCTTTACAGGGAATATTCCACCAAATAACTATTTTCATAATTTATACGAATAAAAACTCTTCTAATATATAATTTTAATTCTGTAGCTTTTGATGCCAACAATCAGGTAGTGTAATTGATTTTCTCACGGTATTCTTACTGTCTAACGGATGCGGAAAAATATCAACAAATGAAGTATTTAAAACCCTGTCTTTTCGCAAGAAAGTAAATTCCATAACATTGGGAATATTAATACCATGTTTTATAAAAGAACTACTGCAATTGTTTGGATGTATGTGCACACAAACATGAGTTTGTAATATTTTCTCAAATGCAGGTAAAACTTGTCTGAAAAAAGGTCTGCTCCAAAGATAGTTTAAATGATGAAATTCCACTACCAATATTCTAAATCGTTGCATCAACATATTTGACATACTAAGAAAGGTCTCGTACTCAAAACCTTCAATATCCATTTGCAACAACAAATCAGACGTTGGACTTAGCGAAGAAGTATTTACCCAATCATCCATAGTCATGAATGAATCGGATGATGTTGCACCAATAAATTTTTTTGTAAAATAAAATTTTTCGTCTATGACGGAGGGGCCATCAACAGATTTATCAGCCAAAAAAACTTTCATCCCAGCATCGGCACAGGCTTTCTCAAAACCTGAATTATTACAAACTCCCGGAGAAAAACAAGCCTCAATTCCAGTTATATCATTCGGAACCAAATAACCGCCATCGCCTATAGGTCCCAGACGGATTAATTCAATACCCGGCAATATTGGATGAAGATTTCTGATTATTTTTTTTATCAAGTGCTTATTTGTTTCTTCGGTCGGGAAAGCATGAAATGCTCCAAGTGCACGAATAGCGATTCGGTAAAAAGTATATGATCGTTTATTCATAATTAAATCAATTTATTTTTTGAAATATGAATTGTTTTATTTTTTAACGGATTATTATAAATAAATGCAAAAAAAACCCGAGGTGTTAAAATCTTATATAATACATATAAAAATTTAACAGATAAGGATGCTTTAGGAGGATAATTATATAACTTCAAGAGTTCTTCACGTTCCTTTTTTTTCTGAATTCGGGAAGGGTGTGTTTCTTTATAATAATCACTTGTTTTAAAATTATGACCTGACATCTTCGCATTTTCATGAAGCCGAAAACCCCAGCAAAAAAAATGCAATCTGTTAAATTCAATGCCATGGGACACAAATCGAAGCCATAATTCAGTATCCATCATAAAATGAAAATCTTCTCTGATTATTCCATATTTTTCAATCAGGTCTCTATGAAAAAAGGCACTGGGTCCATACGCATAAAACATATTCCTTTTTACAAAAAATTTATTATAATTCTCTCCTTTTCTTCTTCTTATTATATTATCATTTTTATCAATCCAAATGGTGTTCCCAAAAAATAATTTACAACTTCGATTTTTTTTAAAGACATTTACAAATTTCCTAAGTGTACTATTAAAAAAAACATCATCACTATTTATCCAGGAAATAAATTCTCCCGTCGCTCTTTCAATACCTTTGTTTAAAGCTTGAGATTGTCCATTATCCTTTTCGCTTACCCAATAAGTAAGATATTTTTCATACTTCTTAATTATTTCAACACTACCGTCTGTAGAACCTCCATCAATAATAATATATTCAAGATTTGGATAATTCTGATTTAATACAGACAATATTGTTTGTTCTATAAATTGAGCCTGATTATACGAGGGTGTTATTATTGATATTTTTGGCCATGAAGAGTCTTTATGTAAGATTATTTTCTTATCAAATAATGGTTTTGAAGTAAATTCTTTGATTTCTTTGCTGCTATATTTTTTCATGATAAATCTGTTATTACAATACCATAATAACCTTTTCCCTTGTTGATTTCCGCTCTTGTTGGTTTATCTCCAACAAGTAGCCCTTTCGCTCTTTTCGCCTTTGATAATGCCATTTGGCAACAAAAGTCGCCAAGCTGTCATTATCAGTATTTGTGCCAACTGTCATTCTACGAAACAGTTGCAAAAAATGAAAATAAAACAAAGTATTCATTTTTGGCAACTTTGCCATTTGGCACAAATGGAGTTGAAGAGAAATCGACATGGACTAAAAAACCTTTTTCTCATTATTTATATACCAAGATTCCGGGTTAAAAAAAGTTTCGTCTGAAACAAAGAAAATATCAGCTTGCAAAAGTGCTCTATCTTTTTTTCTTTTAAATGTATCAGCTATATCAAAAATTCTAAAACCCTTATCAGTCATATATCTTATCAATTCGTGTACTAATGGAGCATTTTCATAGATTTTACGAAACGATACTTCCATTTGAATAACTTTACACGATTTTATACTTTTTTCGGCACCTTTTAACACTTCCAACTCAGCCCCCTGAACATCCAATTTAATGGCATCAACATTTAAAATATTCATTTCTGTTAATAAAGAATCAAGAGTTTTTGCTTGAACCTTAGTAATGCTACCTTTAAATTCGCTATTAAAAATACTTGATTGGTCACTATGTACATTAAAATTTGACTCTCCATTATAACCACATACTATTCCTGTCCAATATTTAATATTTTCTTTTTCGCTGCAAACATCTTCTAAACTTTTTAAATTTTCTTTTAGCGGTTCAACCATTAAAAATTTCGTATTAGGAAATATCTTTACAAGTTCTTTGGTCCAATTACCTTTTGCAGCACCAATATCAATAATTGAATGGGGCGAAAAGCCAAGTTTAGCTATATTTTTCCACACATCTTTAGATGAATCAAGCATATTATATGAAATATATTTTTTAATAACCTTTTGAAAAATAAAAAATAATATTTTCTTATTTAAACTTTTTGTTTTCATATATTAACGTTTTAAAAAACATATTTTATGATACTTTTCTTAGAATTATTTTAGCTATATTCTTAATGGAATTAAATTTCCCAATCTTTAAAATACTGAAAATTATTTTTATTTTTTCTTTAAAAGTTAATTGGTTGCCCATAATAACCCATTTGCGATATAATAAATTACTCATTGTGGAATCCGGTTTTATAAAATTTTCATTTAAATAAGCATCATCGTTTAATCTCAACGATAAAATATTTTCAGGCATTATGTTTTCAAAATTATTATTCAACAACTCTTTTATTGCCAATTCAAATTCGATTTTATTATAATGATTTTCAGATAATTTTTCTCCTAACTGTATTGTACTTCATTTGTTAAATGATTCACTTCGGAGCTACTGTATTGTACTTAATTTGTTAAATGATTCACTTCCGAACTACTGTATTGTACTTCATTTGTTAAATGATTCACTTCGGAGCTACTATATTGTACTTAATTTGTTAAATGATTTACTTCGGAGCTACTGTATTGTACTTCATTGGTTAAATGATTTACTTCGGAGCTACTGTATTGTACTTCATTGGTTAAATGATTCACTTCCGGACTAAAATATTATACAGTTTAGCTTCCATACAGTACTTAATCAGTGCGGACATTTGTTTATTTTACCACTGTACCGTACTTTATCAGTACGATATTATACT
>JAVHRJ010000043.1:0-1354 GCA_036171595.1 Bacteroidales bacterium | reverse complement strand
TATCGGTATCCACGCTATTATTAATCGTCCGGACAGTAAATTTATTTAGAAATGTAATGGTAAGAAAAAATAAACTGAATTTAAAAATAATTTATTTTTATTAAAATAAATTATGGTAGCAGAATGATGTGTATAAAATCAATACTCTTGAAAAAGATTGTTAATGATCACATATATTTATGTTGGTATCAGTAATAAAATAATGTTTGAAAATCATTATAATATATAACTACGGTTTTTTTAGTAACGATGTACTGACTAAAAGTGGATCGGTTTCTAAGTCGAATATTATATTTAAAAGACGAGGAATAAATTTATATGTTGGCGATAACTCCGGTTTGAAACCGCATTACAGTTAAACTACGAAAATATGTTTAAACTTAGTTTTAAAAACAAATTTAAATTAAGTTCATCTATATTTTAAAAAAAAAATAACTGTAGAACCGTACTAATTCTCACGCATGTAGTTATATTATCTATATATATTAAGGTATTAATGATACTGAAGGAACTCGGCAAATTATATCTGTAACTTCGGGATAAAGGTAGCTTAAATGTGTAATTTAATAAAAGGCAGCGACTGTTTCTTAAAAACTCAAGATTTTGAAAAAAGATTGTTTGATAGAATCTGACACCTGCCCGGTGCTGTAAAATGAAATAAGTTGGTTAATGCTGACTTTATAAATTCCAGTAAACGGCGGCTGTAACCATAACGGTCCTAAGGTAGCGAAATTCCTTGTCGGGTAAGTTCCGTCCCGCATGAGTGGTGTAACGACTGCCTTGCTGTCTCCAGTATTATTATTATGAAGTTACATGAGTTGTGAAGATGCAACGATAAACAATTAGACGGAAAGACCCTATGCACCTTTACTATAAATTTTTACAATATAATAACAAAGTTAAAAAACTAACGTGTTTTAACTCTGCTTATAAATTATAAATTATAAAGATATAATTTGAAAGTTTAAATTTGTTAGTTTGACTGGGGCGGTTGTCTTCTAAAAAGTAACGAAGATATTTATATGGTTATCCTTTATTCAATATATTAAAATAAATATATATAACCTGATTGGTGTATAAACAAATACGTTAAGGACATATATGTCTAATATATTGACCCGATATTATGAATTATTAGACTTAATATCGTTTAATGGATAAAAGGTACGCTAGGGATAACAGGCTGATAAATTTTGAGAGTTCTTATTGATGAATTTGTTTGGCACCTCGATGTCGGCTCATCACATCCTGTTGGAGCAGGGGCTTACAAGGGTTCGGCTGTTCGCCGATGAAAGTGGTACGTGAGCTGGGTTTAAAACGTCGTGAGACAGTTTTGTCCCTATCTGTTGTTTTT
>JAVHRJ010000042.1:0-6876 GCA_036171595.1 Bacteroidales bacterium | reverse complement strand
AATACTTTTGTTTCTATTATTTAACTTTAACAAATAACTAATGTTGATATAACATATAAAGGCAATTTTAGATTAAATCAATTAATTTTTATGAAAATTGAACGACAATTACAAGGCACTTTAAATACAATATTTACCGAACTTATTAAGGAAAAAGAGTTGGAAGGGCGAATAATGCCTTATCCTGTTATTGAAGAAGGTAGAGCAGATATTACTTTAAAGAATAAAAATGGCAAACCAATTTTCTTTATAGAACTAAAAGACCCGACAGCGAAAGACGGTAAAAGCGTTTTTGATAGCAGCGTTCTTATGCGTGAAGTAGAACGAGCACAACGATTAGAGATTAAATATTTCGGCAACTGTAATTTTTTAGCTTGTGCATTTTTTGACAAAGACAAACTCTTTGAAAAAGTAAGTGTAAATGAAGGTTTCTTTACGCTTAATGATATTTTCCGCCTCAGTCAAAGTTATACACCGGGTAAAGAAATTTTAACTAAACTTCGAACTATTGCCGGATTTTATATTGAACGTGCTTTAGAAATTATTGAGCGCAAACCAATCAAATTTAGTGACCTTGATGAACTTTTCATTTTCAAAATTCGCAAACTTATTGAAGTTTATTCGCACTCAATAAGCAATAAAGTTTGGGATAAATACAAACACAACAAAACATTTGAAAAAGAAATTCAGCAGTACACACAAAGCCAGTTATGGAACAAGCCCACAACTTTTGAGGAAATAGAAAACCTCACACATATAGGAATGCTAATGCTCATTTCTAAACTCATTTTTTATAAAGCGTATGTAGATAACAAAACATGGGATGATTTGTACCCGATGAAAGTTCCTGATTCAATTAACTCGCCTGATGAATTGGAAGAACTTATTTGGAAATATTTTGAAAAATTTCAGGAAGTAACCAGAAATTTTGAATTGCTTATTGGTAACCGCTCCGATATTATTTTCAAAATTCCATTTGTAAGCGATGCAGTTATTGATTTAGTAAAAGAAATTCTTGATACAGAAGGTCACTATAATTTCAGCAAAATTCCTTTTGATATTATCGGGCGAATTTTTGAAGAACTCATTCGTGAAGATGAACGTCATAAATTAGGACAATATTTTACCCCGCCACATGTAATTGACTTTATAAATGCTTTTGCTATTCACAAAAGCAACGACAAAGTTTTTGACCCCTCATGTGGTTCCGGAACTTTTTTAGTACGCGCTTATGAGCGAAAAAAACTTTTATGTGCCGAAGAAGACAAAGGAGCAAGACATGAAATTTTACTTGACGAAATCTACGGTAACGATTTATCAGGTTATCCAGTATATCTAAGCATGCTTAACCTTGCCATTAGAAATATGCGCAGAGCAAGTTATCCACGCATAATTAACAAAGATTTCTTTGCAATTTATGAAAGATCAAGCATTACATTGCATAATCAGAAAGGAGACGAGGAAAAAAGACTTTTGCCAAAATTTGATGCCATTATAGGAAATCCGCCTTATACTCGGCAGGAAGATATTGGAACAATGCATGGCACAGTTGGCAAAGCAAAAATTCAAACGCTCATTAAACAGGAATGTGGTTTTGAACCCTCGCAACGAACTTCTATTTATGCTTATTTCTTTTATCATGCAAGCGTATTCTTAAAAGACCGCGGTTATCTTGCTTTTATATGTCAGAACAGTTGGCTTGACACCAATTACGGAATTGATATGCAACGCTACCTTTTGCGCAATTATGAAATAGTTGCTATCATGGACAGCGAAGTGGAGCGATTTTTCCCTTCGGCATCCGTTAACACCACTATAGTTATTGCTCGTAAGCAACGCGATGAAGAAGCAAGAAACGCAAATACAATTAAATTTATATACTTAACTGCTACTTTAGCTGATACAATAAAAAATTATAAAGGCGTAAACAAATTATATGACATAATACAATGCACAAATGAAAGCGAGAGCAATGATTATTACCGGATAAATTGTATTCATCAGGCATCACTTGAAAAACAAACTAAATTGTCACAATATTTAAAAGCGCCTCAAGTTTATTTTGATATTTTAGAAAAAGGTGAAAATAAATTCGTTCCTCTAAAAAATATTTCAAAAATCCGTAGAGGTTTTACAACTGGTTGTAATGATTATTTTTATGGTGAGGATATTACAGAGATACTAAAAGATGAATTTGAAAAAGTTATTATAAACAATACTGAAAATATTACTTCTTATAAAAAATTACTCCAACTTGGTTTACGAGTTTTTAAAAATGGATTAGGTGAATGTTGGTTAATTGAAGAACAATTTTTGAAACCAATTATTACCTCTGCACGAGAAATAAAAAAATATGAAGTACTTAGAACTGATTTAAAATTCGTTGCTTTATGTGTAGACCTTGTTGAAAATTTTATTAAAGAAAGCACCGGTAATATTAGAAAGAAATATGACATTTCAAGTTATATTAAAAATTTAAGACAAAATTATCCTTATTTATTTTCTTACATTAAATATGGTGAAAAACATAAATTCGGTAATGAAACAGTATCTCAAAAATCAAGTTGTATAACAAGACCTGCATGGTGGGATTTGAATAGTAAAGCAATTTCAAATTTATCTTATCCTTATATAATTGGTGCTATTCATAAAGTACCGAAAAACAATATTGCACTTGTTGATTGTAACTTGTTTGACATCTACGCTCCCAAAAATCTCACTTATTATTTAGCTGGCATTTTAAATTCTTATGTTTTCAGATTATTTATTGAAATGACAGGTAGAGAAATGACAGGCGCATTGACTGTAAAAAAAGTTCAAGTTTATGAATTAGAGGATTTATTAGTTCCAACAAATAATGTAGATAAAAAGAAGCATCAAGAACTTGAAGCGATTTTCAGAAAGATGGCTGATGATGATGCTTTATCAATTTTTGATGAGATAGGTTCAAATAATCCTGATGATGTTGATCTATCAAAAGTCAAGAAACTACGATTTGAATTAGACAGTAAAGTTCTTGAGATAATTGGATATAAAAATAAAGATGAACGCGACAATATTCTTTTACAAGTTTATCAATCTTTAATCAATGTAATTCAGAAACGCCTTGATAAATCTAAAAGTGTTGAAGCAACACAAAAGACAAGAAGCAAAGTTGAGTTTAGTGTTTATGTAGAGCAGTTAAAAGAAATGCTTGTTGAAGGAAAATATGAAGCCAAAAAAACATTAAAATTTGCAAAGGAATTAGAAAAACTTATTCGTGAAATTACATCAGAAAGTAAACTACAAAAGAAAATACTTGATGCATATTGGAAAGAAAAATTCAAAGAAACATATAATGAAAAGAAAATTGCTGATAGTACACAAATAAAACTTTTTTAAATATATATATATGAAAACAACAGATGGTTTTGACATTAAATTTATTTTTCTTGCGTATGTACCGCCATATATTGTGGGAAAAACAATTGCGTTAGAAACAGAAGTTTTGAATACGCAAAATAAAATGACTGATTATTTATTAAGAATTTTTGACGCTTCTATAAATGTATGTAAAACAGAAATTAATTTTATATCAGATGGAAATCAAAAAAATATTGTAAGAAGTGAGTTATTAGAATTAATGTCCAATTCAATTATCAGTATAAAAGAAAAAAATGCTAAGAATTTAGCTGAAAAATTACATCTTGAAACTGATGAACGAAGCGGGACTGGACTTTTTGTAATTATTGAAGGAGTAAAATCAAATAACACCAGAATTGTATTAATCAGATTTGGTGGGGATGAAGGGCTTTATCGTCATGGCAGCAAAAAATTGGATATTGAATACAATGATGAAATCTTCTCAAAAAAACATAGCCGTAATAAAATCACAGTTTTTCAGGATATACTTAGTGAGAAATCATTCTGGTATGGACATGCATCTGATAAGCAGGTATCACCAGGTACTTTAAGAACTATCAGTTATTATTGGATAGAAGATTTTTTAAATGCACAAACTTCAATTACATCAGCACAAGGAACTATGCAATTTTCAAAAATAATAAATACTGTTTTGACTAAAACAAAAAACATAACAGAGCAAGAACAAATTGTTTCTGCAATAGCAAATCTTAAAAGCAAGCCAAACTACCAAATGAGCATTTCAAGTTTTTGCTCAACATATCTAAATGAAGATTTAACAAAGCAAATTAAAAAAGATGTTGGTGAAGATTTTTTTAACTCTGTATTTACTATTGATTCCGAAGAGTATAAAAAGGCGTTTGGTAAAACTTTTCTGAGTTTACATAATGGTATCACAGCATTTATTCCAACTAATACTTATGACAAGTATGTCAGCGAAAAACCCAATAATGATGGAAGTAAGGATATAACAATAACGGGCAAATTAGCGTTCAAACAATTTAACAAGACTAAGAAAGAAAAAGTGTCAAAACAATGAGACCTGACCATGATATAATACTTAGTTCATTTTCTAATATAGAACCTGAATTAAAAATAATTTCTGAAAAGATAGAGAAGAATTTAAAAGATATTTTTATAGATGTTGACCATATTGATAAGATTTCATCCAGACCAAAGAGTAGAAAAAGTTTTAGTGATAAAATTGAAAAGTTAAATGAAAAAAATGAATTAAAATATAAGGAACCTATTAAAGAAATTCAAGACTTAGTTGGTGCTCGCATTGTCGTTTTTTATAAAAATGATATTGATACAATAAAACAAAAAATAAACAAATTCTTTCAAAGTGTTGAAGAAAAATATTTTACTCCAGATGATCCCAAAAGATTTGATTATGAAGGAGTGCATTTTATTTGTTTTATTGATAGTTCAATTTATTCTGCTCCTAAAAATAATCCCCTTATTCCTAATTTTTTTGAACTTCAAATAAAAACACTTTACCAGCATGCTTGGGCTCAATCTAATCATGGACTTGGATATAAACCAGAAATTGAAAAATTGTCACCTGATGTAGAAAGAAAACTTGCTTTTATTGCAGCTCAATCTTGGGGAGCAGATATAATTTTAGAACAATTAGTACAAGCTAATGTAGGAAATTAATAATGTAAGTTGCAATTCTACCCAGTAATTAATAAAAAATTAAAAAAATGATTGAAACTATTCTTTTGATAGCTGTAGTTATTTTGATAATTATAAATATATGGCTAACTGTAACGAAAAAAGTTCAACTTAATTCGGATGAGCTTAATACTAAACTTATTAAAATTGATTCAGATTTAACTAAAATTGATTCTTTAATAAGAGACGAATTTTCAAGAAACAGAGATGAGAATCAAAAATCATTTAAAGACAATAGAGAAGAATTAAATAATTCTTTTAAAAATCTTGGTGATACATTAACAAAAAATATAACCGACCTTTCTACCGGTCAAAAAAATCAGTTTGATACTTTCTCTAAACAATTATCAGAATTAGTTAAATCATTCGATGAAAAAACTAAAAATCTTCAAGTTCAATTAGAAAAATCAGCTAAAGAAAACAGAACAGAGCAATCTATTTCGTTAAAATCTTTTGAAGATAAATTCACTCAAAATGTTAAAGACTTTAATGATCTTCAAAGACAAAAGTTCGATGATCTTTTAAATAAACAAGAACAATTAAAAAAAGATACTGAAATTAAACTCAAGGAGATAAGAGAAACGATAGAAAGTAAACTTCAAACCTTACAAGAAGAAAACGGTAAGAAGTTAGAAGAAATGAGGAAAGTTGTTGATGAAAAATTACAAGAATCTGTTGAAAAAAGGTTTAATGAATCTTTTAAATTAATAAGCGAAAGACTTGAACAAGTTCATAAGGGATTAGGTGAAATGCAATCATTAGCTTCTGGTGTTGGCGACCTAAAGAAAGTATTAACAAATGTAAAAACAAGAGGAAATCTTGGTGAAATTCAACTTGGTGCAATCCTCGAACAGATTCTTTCTCCTGAGCAATATTCACAAAATGCAATTGTTAAAGAAGGAAGTCAAGAAAGAGTAGAATATGTTATTAAACTTCCCGGAAGAAATACTGATAATCAACTTTTATTATTGCCTATTGATTCTAAATTTCCAAATGAAGATTATCAGAGGCTAATGGAAACATACGAAAATATTGCAAACCTTAATCCTAAGGATGTTGAAGCTATTTCTAAACAATTTGAAACTTCAGTAAAAAAGAATGCCAAAGATATAAAGGAAAAGTATATCAATCCACCAACAACAACAGACTTTGCAATAATGTTTGTTCCAACAGAAGGGTTATATGCAGAAATATTAAGAAGAACTGGTTTATTTGAAATTTTACAACGTGACTTTAAAGTTACTGTTGTTGGACCTACTAACCTCGTTGCATTTTTGAGTAGTTTACAAATGGGATTTAAAACACTTGCAATTGAGAAACGATCAAGTGAGGTTTGGGAAGTATTAGGTGCAATAAAAACAGATTTTGGAGCATTTGGAGCAGTATTAGAAAAAACAAAGAAAAAATTACAGGAAGTAACAAATGTAATTGATAAAGCGGGTGTGCGTTCAAGAGCAATTGAAAGAAAATTAAGAAATGTTCAAGAACTTCCACAGGAACAAACAACGGCTATACTTGGCGAACCTTTAGAGCTTGACGCTGATTATAATTCTATCGAAAATGAAGCAACAGAAGACGATAAAGAAAAATAAACCAGAAGTTAAAAAATATTTTTTCCGGTTTTATACTATTTTACGTAATCATTATTAATTAAGATTATTTTTATTTACAATTAATATGTTAAGTTTATCCGGGCATTCCCCTACGGGTCGGGCTTTTCGCTGCAATCTTTTTGCAGGAAACAAAAAGGATTTCCGCTACAATCCCTAATGCGGTTTAAAATTAGAGTTGCAGGTG
>JAVHRJ010000041.1:0-1355 GCA_036171595.1 Bacteroidales bacterium | reverse complement strand
AGACCATTTACAGTCCGGGAATATGCACGTATTCAAACTTTTCCTGATAATTGGAAATTTGAGGGTTCAAGTGCTCAACAATACAAACAAATAGGTAACGCTGTTCCCGTAAATTTGGGAAGAGAAGTTGGGTTCTCTATCGTTAAATTTTTAAATCAATATTATAATTTGTCAAAACCCAAATAATAACTATAATTTTCAAACGTAATCTGGTCTAAAATACTCCGTTTTGTAGTTTTAGTTTTAATTTTTATTTCGTCTAAAGCAGAGTTCTGAATATCTTTTCGGTTTTGTTCAATTGAATTTAGATAATCTTTTATTGCAATTGGTAGAGTTTTATATAATTGAAAAAGTGCATCATCTTGTTTTGATAATAGGGAATAAAACTGGTCGCCAGAAATTTTATAAACTCGACTATGACTATATTCTTTACCATTTATTTCGCCTTTCCATAGTTCATTAAAACTACCTTTTGCTAAAATTTGAACCCAGTAACAGTTAGCCTTTTTAAAATTATCAGCATAACCTTTTAATTTTTGGAACAAACTTTCTGCTGAACTACTATTCATTGTATTGTGTTTATTTTTGATGTCAGCAAATAATGTGTCGTCCTTTGCTTTGATGTCAAATCCACTCAATTTCCCAATTTCATAGCCTTTTATTCCTCCTAAAATTTGTTCATGAAAAGTTCCTATTGAATTATTAATTGACTTATCAATTTGTCGTAAAATTTCAGATTGAATAAGGCTTTCTTCGTCAATATTGTTAAACTTTGAATCAAAAGTCAGTTTGATTGTATCAACTTTATTTGTATAAAAATTCTTTTTACTTATATTATTTTTTGCTTTTAAATAAGCCTTATAAAGATTAGCAATACAATAAAGTAAATGCTCATCAGATATAAATTTCACGTATTTATTTTTCATTTTTTCCAAAATTTTTTATCGGCTAAATTAACCATTTTTATTTATTTATTATAGTCGAATTTATACGAAATCTTTGTTGTAGTCGGGTCTTTGGCACTTAACCATAACTTCTTCGTCCCTAATCCATACTTATGGCATAAATGTCAGTTATCTTTTGGTAAAAGCGTCTTTCATATGTACGTATATCCTGAATTCGCTTGAGTAATTCTTCAAAATAGTCGTAAGGTAAATCAGGATTTTTAAGACGTTCATTATCCAAGATAAACCCTTTTACAATAAATTCTTTTATATGATTTGTAGCCCATTGCCTAAATCGTGTAGCGACATGACTTTTTATACGATAACCAACTGAAATAATTGCATCAAGATTATAGTATTGAGTCCACTCCGAAAAGTCCAAAAAATATTTTCCAGCGATTTTTTGCCCTT
>JAVHRJ010000040.1:0-6890 GCA_036171595.1 Bacteroidales bacterium | reverse complement strand
TCAAACAATATATTTAGATAGTCCTCATGCCCAAAATTATATAATTTTTTTATTTTATATGAATTATCCTCCAAAAAATATTCAAGCTGCAATTAATAATCGCCCTTCAACTACACAAGGAGGGATTTTAAATTTTAATTTTGACAACTTTGTTTATAAAAAATATAATTGGTTAGAAGAAAGGAAGAAAAATAATTTTATGATATGGACATCTGCCGAAGTACTAGAAAATGAAATTTCAGCAGTAAAAGGAGCCAAACTATACAAAATATATGATCCGTTTAATTCTTGGGTGGCATCAATAATAACAAAAGAATAGTATGATAAAAAAATATTATTTCTGCTCTACCAAATAAAAAATAGGAAAGTTTTGATAATTATATATAGTTTTTAAAACCGTAATTCCCGATGGGGGAGTTTTGCTCCAATCCCAATCACCACCCACATTTCTTTCTTGCGAAATTAAATACAAAGTATTATCTTTCATATTCTCCAATCGAAATTTATCCTTAAAATTTACAAAACAATATTTATTTTGGAGACAATAACCATTAAAACCGTCTATATCAACATCCTTATTGTCTGCAAAATCAAATATCAAGTGACTATCTATTTTATTCCAAAATAAAAACCT
Organism: Bacteroidales bacterium; assembly: GCA_036171595.1. GTDB lineage: Bacteria > Bacteroidota > Bacteroidia > Bacteroidales > GWA2-32-17 > GWA2-32-17. Next base: position 6,256 of record JAVHRJ010000040.1, on the reverse strand, counting down.
AATTAATGCCGGTTCATAGGTATTATCCATAATTACTTTTTGATATTTATCCTTATTTTCAGCTATATATTGCATAGATTGTTTATATCCAGTATGCCACCATTTCCACGACTGATCCCTATAAAAATTCCAATAAAAATATTGGAAACGTAAAAACTCGAATATCAAAATCATAACTACCAAAAACTTAAATTTATTTAATTTATCAAAACCATAGGCAGCAAAAAATGATAATGGAAATACTAGCAGAAACAATCTCGTGGCATGATTATATCCATCGATAGTCAAGCTAGAAGCAACAGGGGAAATCAATAAAAACCCAATTACCCACAAATTCTTTTTAAATCTTATTAAATATATTAAACCCAATAATATCAGTGGCAATTCAATCCAAAACAAATTACCAACCTGGTGTAGTGAATGTCTAAAGGTCACATCACCTTCATTGAACAAAAAATTAGAACTAAAAGCATTACTATAATTAAACACAATCTTTTTGCCTGCAATTACATATTTGTTATAAAATATTTTTGACACAAAAGTATTCTGAGAATTATTTCTATACTCAATTACCTCAGCAATTACATTTTTATTGTTAGTAATTGATAACGTCCCAAAACGGTCACCTACATGACCAAATAATAATTGATAAACAATTGGTAATGAAAACAATAATCCGTATAAAACAAATTTTATTAAGCTTTTAAAATTAACTTTATAAAAATATAAAGTCAAAAACACAAGCAAAGGCATCAAAATATTTGCAGTACTATATGTATACAAACAAAGACTGAGCAGCAAAGCAGAAATAACATATTTCTTTTCAATCAAAAAATACAACCCAAATAATAGTAAAGTGGATAGCAAAGTAATTTCAAATCCCGCTCGACTATATTGTATGTGCCACGGTGTAATAGCCAAAATAAAAACAGTAATTGACCCAACTTTTTTAGATACACCAATTTTTAAAAGTATTAAATAAAATCCCAATATGCTCAATATTCCAAACACAGCCGGTCCTAATCTAACACCCCATTCATTTAGCCCAAAAATTGAAATAAATGGAATCATGGCATACATTAATCCAGGTGCTCGCCATTCCGAAAAACTATTCATGTAACTTGGTAAAAAATTACCTCGATAATCACTCCCTGTTGTTATTAGCGAATACGACTGGTAACCAGCATCCAATTCATCACCAAAAAGCTCCACATAATCTAATTTATATGTCCGCAAGAATAATGCCAAAAATAAAATCAAAAACAAAATCCAATTCTTTTTTACAATTTCTACCATAGTAATAATGTTACGGTAATCAATGGTAATAACAACAGCCAATTTTGCATTAACATTATGCTGGCACTAATAGAGTGTTTTACATTAAATTTATTTTCATAATACTCTGTCAAATCAATTTCGTCGTTTCTTACACCAAAATACAATTTTCCATCAACAATTTTTGTTGCTACAATTTCTATTGTGTATTTTTTATTTAGAGAATCATGACGACTTACAAAGTCTAATCTTGCGTGACTTGTATCACCAAAATTGAAACCAGAAAAGTTTTGAGTATAAATTATTTTGTTATCTTCCAAGATTGACACAACCAACTCATCCTTACTTTCTAAATTAGGATTTTTAAATAAAACATCAATCCGTTTTAAATTATTTTCAGACGCTACAAAATCACTCTTAAACATTTTATATTCTGCTAATCGATAAAAAACAGTCTCCACATTTGGATTAATATGAACAGTTTTTTTTGAAGGTAATAAATTAATTACAAAAAATATTCCAAACCAAAAACCACAAACAACAATCCATCCAACTAAAATTTTAAATATTTTAATTTTTATATTTAACACATTTAAATAACCAATAAAAAGTAATTAATTGCAACATAATTCTGAAAATAACGGAAATATTATTACTACTCAATATTTGATATATAGATGGCAAATTTATTAAGTTTGCATTTATAGGCGTCACAATTCCCCAATACAAAAATATATCATCAAACATAAAAGTAATCGCAAATAGTGAAACACAAATTAAAAAATAATTTAAATATCCACCTTCTTTTACTAATAACATAGACAAAAAAGGCATTATCCAAATAAACCACTGTGGATTAAAATTTGAAAATGACAATACTGCCAAATTAATAGTCACAAGTAAGGTTGCGATACCAAAATAATTTTTCCCCATATTATTTTTCATTGCTATTAGGGTAATTACTATCAATAAAACAGGCACTACAGGTAAAAAGTATCTAATTTCAAACATTCTCATCGCTAGTCCAGAATTTAATACATCCTTTACAAAATAATCATATTTAATAAATGGTAATAAGGTTAGAATATAAAAAATAATTGGAATTGACGCAAAATAAATTTTTTTAAATATGCTTTTTGTAGGATATACGCCTGCCAATGCAATTGCCCAAATTAAAGGAAAGCTCTTAATACTTCCACCCAATCCAAACAACAAAAACGCCAAAATAGGATAACCGTAGTAAAAATATAATCCGATTATAAAAGGCATAATCGCCAAAATATCATTTTGACCCATCATCACGCCACTATAAATTGTAATTGGATTTAAATACCAAATTAACGCAGCTAATCGTGATCTATTTTCCGATAACCCAGATTTAATTCCAATTTTATAAATAACAAATCCAGCAATAAGCAACATAAGCAATATTGGGAACTTAGATGCCAAGTTATACAAAAATATATTTTTATCCAAAAACGCTACATTACTCCCCACCGAAAACCAGTTCACGATTTTTTCACCACCAATATACTTAACCAATGGTAACTCAGTTTTGGTTAACAAATAATTCATTGGTGGATAATGAAACTTCGGAACATAATCAATATTTTCATTTAAATATTTGTATATATTCCAAACCTTTTCACCCCCCAAGGTTGGGTAATACAACACCAATTTAGTATCAGGGTGATAAGTAATCGGTGCGATTAATAAATATATTGTAATAACTAGTAAAATAATTTTTTTCATATTACTCAGTTGTAATTATACTTGCAGTTTCATAAAGTGCATTCCACACCCTTTTCTCAATTTTAGCACCAGGAACTTTATTTACTTCCTCATCAGTTATATCAGTCCTTGTCCAAAATAAAGTATTTTTCAACTTATAATCCTCCAGCCAATTTACCTTTCTAAAAACATACTTATCAAAATCAAAATTTAGGTTACCCTCCACACCTGGTACTGGTCGTAAATCAGCAAATTTATGCAATGTGGCTGGGTCAAATTTTGTATAAAACAAAAAGAATATAAATCCTTGTGCGTGAGGAGTATCAATAATAACCTTACTATATTTATCCGATATAGAGGCAAAATATGGCATACCTTCTTTGTACCCACCTGGCTGATATTCCCCATTATTTTCAAACGCACTATATTTTAATTCGTTATTTATAGTAAAAATCTCTGTCAATAGAAATACTAAAACACTCACCATAATTAGTAATTTATTTTTATATCTCAAATATATTTGCCACATCCCAATTGCCACTATAATTTCTATCGCCGGGAAAATGTTTAGCGATCTCAGTGGGTGATACCATGTCCATGTTGCCGCTGCTGGTGCAATTCCTGCCACCATCCAATATATTAAAAATCTATATTTAAACGATTTCAAAATATTTTTTATTATAAATACAAATCCAACAAAAAATACAACTCCTTCAATCCATCCCAACATTCCCATACCAGGGATAAATTGTGGTGACATTTTAACCCAATCATAAATTCTAAAATTTAGATTTACTGGTGATATATAAGAAAACACGTGGCCCGAAATTATTCCCATAAAATGATACACAAAACTAATCGGATTTAATATTTCTTTCGGTGCGTAAGGGTAAAATCGATTAAACACATTTTCTTGTTTAAACCTAGTCAATAGCAGGGAACTATTATTCATCACAAAAATGGGAACACATATTAATCCCAAAGCAAAAAGTAGAATCAATCTTTTCCAATCAAATTTTATATTTGTTTTCAGCCAAACAATAGGGTCAATAGCCCACAGCAGTATTAATAAAGGAGCCGATAATCGTGCCGAGTGATAACTATATGCCGACAGACCAAAAAATAATACCGACAATATTTTTTTAAATTTATTTTTTGCTGTTAACAAAAAATATGCACCACCACAAAAAAACATTGCCGACAAATTAGTTTCAAATGCACTCCGAGAAAAATGCAAACGATACGGCTCAACCGACAATACCGCAAAAATAAACAACAATAACCAACTATTTTTAATATATTTTTTTAGCAATAAATACAAAAACACCAAAGAAATTGTTCCCGCTACTGCCGATGTCATTCGTACTGCTATCGCATTTAATCCAAATATATATACAAAAGGTACCGTCAAATAAGAATACAACGCTGGTTTAAAATCATTAAAGGATCTCAGTGACAGTGGCAAAAAAACCCCATACTCGTCACGTCCAGTTTTTAATAGTGAATAAGCATTGTAACCCAGTGCCGCCTCGTCAAAACCGAGAGATGGTGGGGATTGTTCCAAACCCACAGTTCGCAAAAATAATCCAAAAATAATTATTAGTGCAACAATTATAAAATAGATTTTATTTTTCATATTTATTGAACTATACCTACTCCAATATCATTACCATACTGATTGGCAATAGTATCCCTCAAATTAGTTTTGTTAATAATTTTAATATTAGAGCTTTTATCCCAGTTTGAATCAATATTATTTTTAAATTTAGAACCAACAAACTCACCAGCAAATCCAGCATAAATTGTGTTTGGACTGCTTGCTTTTGACAAGTCAAAGCTGACAAAACTAAATTTATTATTTTTGCACTTTTCACCCAAATAAAAATAACAATATTTTTTTGAATCACCAACCAAACTACTGATATATATGTTATGGTAATTATCAATATTTAATTTATCAATTTCCTTAAACCAAAATTCAAAAGCCAGAGGACGATTGTCCAACCAATAATCAGTTCTCACATTTAAATCATAAAAAGCTAATCCGATTCCCATTAACAAAAATATCGATACTCCAGCAAGTGATATGGTTGAAATGATATTTGATTTTCTCGTCATTTCCACCAAATAATTAAAACCAGCAGAAATAACGATTGATAATGGCATCATAACTAGAATTAGTCTCAAATAAACAGCTCCCTCAGAAAATACATAATCAATCATTGACACTATCATCAAACCAATTAACAAATTATTAATATTTTTGTCACTATACCTAAATATTGCATACAAACCCAATACAAATAAATAAATTTCAGGCCAATAAAACATTACTACAGATTTTTGTAATAGGGGATTAATTTCCCCAAAAAATATAGTTTCAATATCAAAAAATGGAAGTATTTCACCCAGAATTTGCTTATAACTAATAAAAAATTTGTTATAACTAACTCGTCTAAACACCAGCGGCAAAGATATCGCATCACGAACACTATCTTCACTCGAAATTCTCTTTGTTACTTCCATCTGTGCATCACTCAAATCAATTTTATTAAAAATTGCCGGGTTATCACCCAAAACATAGATATTAAATAATATTAAAATTAATCCCAAAATAACCAAATAATATTTATTTTTTACTGCCCTTTGTACAAAAATAGTCACAATCAAAAATTTAAGACACACCAGTGGGTACACCAATACCAAAACCAGCATTAATGGACTAGTCGCCAAAATAGCAACAGAATATTTTCCCATATTTTTCCAATTTCTAAGTGTAAAAATCAAAATAATTAGCGATAACAGACGAAGTAACCACAGTGAGAGCTCACCCTCAAATCCAAAATAATTTAATACATTTAATTGCTGTTCTGAGACTGGGTATCCAAATATCATTAGCTTAGTATAAAATATATTATGGCAAAAAACTTTAAGCTAATATTCATCATAATTTTTGCCTTCACTTTTCGCTTGTGGCAACTAGACAAAGTTCCACCTTCGCTATTTGCCGATGAAGTTGATATTGCTTATCAAGTAAAAATTTTTAAAGCAACAGGTGCCGATTATTTCGACAACAAATTTCCCATCCATTTTCATTCATTTTCCGATTGGCGCACTAGTGCTCAAATCTATTCTTCTGTTGCAATTAGTTATTTTACTAGTAACGATACATATATAGTACGTTTGCCTTCGGCTATCTATTCAACAATTTCAATTTACTTAATATATTTAATTACAGGTTCATTATATG
>JAVHRJ010000039.1:0-1359 GCA_036171595.1 Bacteroidales bacterium | reverse complement strand
TTGATAGCGACGATTATCTCTTTGATAGCGACGATTATCTCTTTGATAGCGACGAACATCTAGTTTTTAACGAGGATGTGTTTTTTTTGCGTTTGTAACGCTACTTTTTTAAAAAACAACAAAAACACCCGAACAAAAACCTGTTAACAATCCAATAACACTGTTAATAACGATGCTTTTTAAAAAACGCAAAGAAAATTGCATAAATGAAAAAGTTATATTAATAGGACTTACGCAAAAAAAACAATATGACACGAATTAACGATTAATGTTTAATGGTAAATGTTTAATGTTCATCATTAATCGTTAATAATTAATCATTAATAATTAATCATTAATAACTTAATAACAAATAACTTAATAACCATAACAAAGTGTCAAAAATAAACTTCTGCGTAAGTCCTTAAAATAATCTTTGCCAAAGGGTTTGCCATTTTTTAGCATTTCATCGTTTAGCACAAAACCTTTGACAATAAACTCCTTTAAGGTTTGGGTTGCCCAAATACGAAATTGAGTGGCTTGTTTGGAGTTTACTCTGTAGCCAACTGCAATGATGGCATCAAGATTATAAAACTCAACCTTGCGTTTTACATTTCTTTTGCCTTCTTGCTGAACTGTTTCCAAAATGGAAACAGTTGCCTGCTGTTGCAATTCTCCAGTTTCATAAATATTTGCCAAATGTTTACTTATTGCTGGCACTTCCACACCAAACAAATCAGCAATTGCTTTTTGTGTAAGCCAAAAAGTGTCTTTAAGGTAAGTAACCGTTATGTTTACATTGCCACTTTCGTTGCTATATAATATTATTTTATTTTCCATTCTATTACTCCAATTTTATTGCTTCATATTCCTCTTTGCTTAAACTAAATTCAGGGTCTATTACTTTTACTTCGGCATAACTGAGTTCGTAAAGTTTGTAAACCAAATTGTCTATTTCTTGCTCTAATGCTGTGGTGTCTTTGTCTTCTGATTTTCGAATGATAATTTTATCAGATAAACGAGCAAAGATTAATTGTGTAGCGGGAAGAACTTCTTTAATTGGAATTTCTGATAAGGGTTGTTGATATAGTTCCAGCATTTCACCCTTTCTTTTACCTTTATTTAATAACCAAATGAAAAATAATTTAGAATTTAATAATGCTAAAATATACTTCAAGTCATAATTAGGATTGTTCTTTTTTATGTAATAAACATCAGCACTTGAATACCAAGCAACACTATTAAAACCAAATGTATTTGTTCTTGAACGCTGAGGAGCAACAATTTTATCACCTTCAAATATCCATTCTTCACGTGGTCGGTCAAGTATATACCAAGTGTCAGAATCTTCATTATTTTGGTTTCTTATTTTTATGATTA
>JAVHRJ010000038.1:0-1362 GCA_036171595.1 Bacteroidales bacterium | reverse complement strand
AAAACCCTTAATTTTAATTGTTGATGATACCCCTCAAAACATTCAGGTATTGGGCAATATTCTTTACGATAAAGGATACAATATCAGCATTTCTTCATCTGGTGTTCAAGCACTGCAATCGGTAAAAACAAAAGCTCCCGATTTAATTCTGCTTGATATTCAAATGCCCGGAATGGATGGTTTTGAAGTTTGTAAAACATTAAAGGCAAATGATGAAACAAAAGAAATTCCTGTTATATTTTTAACTGCTGCAACCGAATTGGAAAAAGTGCTACATGGTTTTGAAATTGGAGCTGTTGATTATATTACTAAACCCTTTAATGTTCCGGAATTACTTGCACGTGTTGCTACACATGTTGAACTAAAACTTTCAAAAGAGAAATTAGTAGAAGTTAACAGAGCAAAAGACAAGTTTTTTTCAATTATTGCTCATGATTTAAAAAATCCTGCAAATGCTTTTAAATATTTGTTACAACAAACTATTAATAATTATTCGAATTTCAGCAGCAACGAAATATATGAGAATCTTGTTGAACTTCACGAAGCATCAGGAAATTTGTACAGTCTGTTGGAAAATCTTTTATTATGGTCAAAATCGCAACGGGGTATTTTGACTTTTAATCCCGAAAAAATAAATCTGAAATCTGTTATAAATAAAAAAATCACTAATTGTACCCCTGCCGCTAAAAATAAAAAAATTATAATTAAATCATCTATTTCTAATGATTTGAATGTGTTTGCAGATATAATGATGCTTAATACTGTATTAATTAATCTGTTATCGAATGCGATAAAATTTACTGATAACAACGGAGAAATTAAAGTTGAGGCAAAAACAAAAGATAAATTTATAGAAATTTCTATTAGAGATAATGGTGTTGGGATAAACAAAACCGATATAAATAAATTATTTGCAATTGATTCTAATGTTTTAACAATGGGTACAAATAAAGAAGAAGGCAGTGGGCTTGGTTTAATATTATGTAAAGAATTTATTGTCCAAAATGGAGGTAGCATAAAGGTTGAAAGCGAAGAGGGCAAAGGAAGTATTTTTAGTTTTACAATACCAATTCTGCCGTTACTTTGAGTTTCCAGTCATGTTGAGGTTCTCGGTCATGTTGAGGGCACCCGAAACATGATAAATTCCCTGTCACTTTTCGATACTTCGTCAAGCTCAGCACCTCAGAGTGGCAAACAAGTGGGTTGTCATTAGTAGTATGCGAAAGAACTAATTCTGTTTTATTAACTGATGTTACGCAAAAAAACAGCTCCCGTACGTCATTCCCCTCCCGTACGTCATTCCCGCGAAAGCGCATACGCGTCAAGCTAAAAATTAATTTTTAGCTTGAAACACTTGTTCGT
>JAVHRJ010000037.1:0-26888 GCA_036171595.1 Bacteroidales bacterium | reverse complement strand
AGGTAACATCATTCTCATAAAGCAAATATCGGCAAGAATTGTAGATTAAAAAACAATTTAATTATATTTGCAAAAAAATAATTTTTATGGCAAGCATTAGAAATATAAAAAAAGACATTGATTATTTAGTAAACGAGGTTGTTTCTGACAGTTTTTTATGTTTACAAATAAGTACAGGCAAAAAAAATGATGAAGTAATTGAAGTAATTAATCAGATAGCCGATAAAAGAAACGATTTACTTTCAAAAATTAATAGTGCTCCAAAAAACAATAAAGAAACAAAAGCATATTTTAAAGCAATAAATAAAGAGTTAATTGATAGTGTTGACAATGCTTTTGAGAAACTTTCTAAAGTTATAGAAAAGAAATAAGCTCTTTATTTATTAACTGTATTTTTAAAATTATCTTTTTTAATAAAAGATTTAACTGCATTTTCCATTACTAAAGCTTGTGATATGCTTCTGTAGTATATAGTTGCTTTGTCGAAGGCATATATTTCAGGCGCTTCTATTGACGTTATTTTTACGTCAGATTCGTCAAAAGCTATAATAAAACTATTTCCAACTTCGCAATTAAGTGCATCAATATAGCTGTCTTTAAACGAAGATGTATATAAATTGAAAATTGATCCTTTAAATTTTACATTACTTTTATTTGTAGTTCTACAAATTACTTTTTTTGATTTTAAATTAGTATAAACTTCGCACTCATTATAAGTTTCTAATTTTAATGTATCGATAAATCCAGCCAAATTTAATTCACCATTACCTCTAAATTCTAATTTTAAATCTGTTGAATTTACAAAAAGTTCAATTTCTGAATCTTCGCTTGTATTTAAAGCAAGTTTGTTAATTGTAATATTTGTAGGAGTTTTAATTTCAACATTACCAATAGTTTTTATGTTTTCGACATTTTCAATAGTTAAATAGACTTCAATTTTATCGTTGTTATTAATATTTTTATTCGTAATGAATAAAGTTTTGTTATTTAATTGAGTTTTTACTTGTTTTATTTTACTTTTTTTACCTTCGTAATAAATAGATTGTTCGTTGCTTTGTAATATGTATAAAATTACGTCGCCTTTAATTACGATACTATTAAATGGCTTTAAAATTAAGTCATTTACAATACGTTTTTCTTCATTTTTTTGGTTTTGTGCAAAGCTAAAACTTTGAATAAATAAAATAACAAAGCAAAAAATAATTACTTTGAAAAGATTTGTGTTAGGGATTTAAAGTTTTCATGGCATTAATTATTTAATTTCAGTTAATTATACGATAAAAATAATTTTTGGTTATTGCAAATTATTAATTTTATTAATTTATTTTTGTACGGATTTTATTACTAACAAACTAGCAGGTAATCAACAGTAAATGAGTAAGATAATAATTTGTTCCTTGATTTTATTAGTTATAATGTTATCGTGTAACAATAAAAACGAAAAAAATGTTTTATCAATTGATTGTAGAAATAACATAGAAATCAGCAAGCTTAATATTTATATAGAAAATAATTTTAAAAAAAATATAGACTCTTCTGAAATTTGTTTTTCAGCCCTAACTAATTTTGACACGTTAGAATATATCTATTCTAAAAGAGGATTTAATCCGATATGGATTAATAGTAAAATTGATTTTACTATTATTGATTTAATTGTTATTTATTTAAAAAACTCTTATACGCATGGATTACAGCCTAGATGGTATAATTACGATTTAATTCTAAACAAAATTGAAGAGCTTAAATTAGTTAAATATAAATGCGATAGTACTTATAAATTACTTTCAGATATTGATATATTATTATCAAATGCTGTAATTAATTATACTAATGATATTTGTTACGGTTTTTTTAATCCTTTAAAAGAATACGATAATTGCTACTATATTCCTTTAAAAACAAAAGATACGAGTTGTTATAATACAATTTTAAATCCATCGCTTGCATTAAATTATTTAAATAATATTCAAACAAAAAGCACTAACTATAAGTTACTTCAGAAAGAATATTTAAAATTGTTGAATTTAAAATGGGATTCAATTCCAAAACTCGATACACCTAAAATTCATATTGGTGAGTCAAATAAAATCTTAAAATTTATTGCTAATCGTTTAATGGTTAGTAATGAATTAGATAGCACTTTAAAAAACTTGTCGTTTGAAATTTATGACACGTTGTTATATAACGCAATTGTAAATTATCAAAAAATGAACGGTTTATTAGCCGATGGTGTTATTGGTCAAAATACAATAAATCAATTAAACATTTCGGCCAAAGATAGAGCAGAGCAAATAGCGGTAAATATGGAGCGATTAAGATGGAACGATTATAATAATAACAATGTTCACATTAATGTAAATTTGCCAGAATTTATGCTGTATGCGTATAACTTTGATACATTAAAATTAGCTTTAAAAATATGTTGTGGCGAAAAAAAACCGAGTAACTATAACGAGAGGTTAAAAAAATATTTAAAAACACATAAAATACAAGACCGTCCACCAAATCACGAAACACCAATTTTTGAATCGAAAATTTCGCATATTGTTTTAAACCCCGATTGGCTTGTTCCACTCAATATTGTACAAAAAGAGTTGTATTATAACTTCTTAAAAGATCCTATGTATTTAAGTAATCATGAGTATAAAGTTTATTTAAACGATAAAGAAATAAATCCAGATAGTATTAAATGGAATAATTATAATCCAAATCATATTCCTTTTCGAATAAAACAAAATCCTGGTGAAATAAATGCACTTGGTAAGATAAAATATGTGTTTTATAATCCTTTTGATGTGTTTTTACATGATACTCCTAGTAAAAGTAATTTTGATAGAGCATACAGAGCGGTGAGTCATGGTTGTATGAGGGTTGAGTTTCCTTTAAAATTAGCCGAACTTTTTTTAAAAGATGATAAAAAATGGAGCTTAGATGAAGTTAGAATGGCTATTGGGTTAGCTCCAGAAAACAAAAAAGATAAAGCTAAATATAAAAAGCGATTAGAAAAATTTAAAGACTGGAAAAAATTAGCAGATGCTGATAGTGCAAAACTAGAAACTCAAAAAATATTTCTAAAAAAATCGGTTCCAATTATAATTAATTACTTTACAGCTTTTGTAGATACTAATGGAGTTGTAGAGTATAGAGACGATTTATATAAACGTGATAATTTAATAAAAATAAAACTTAAAAAATTAACAAAATAAAAAAGGTTGCCAATTTTTGGCAACCTTTTTTATTTTAGGTTTGTATTAATTATATTGATTTGCCATTCTAGGAACCGAAAATTGTCCACTAACAACAGCTCCTGTTGCAGAAGTACCCGAAAAATTTCCTTCAATTAAACCACCAACAGCATCAAGTCTTGTAATATTAATAGTTGCATTTGTAATCGGTTCTTGGAAACCAGTAGAGTATATATTCATTGATAAAACAGAAGGATTTGGAGACCCATCAACTATATACTGACCAGTTGTAGTACCATTAGTTTGAATAGCAAAAAAAGATCCATCTGTAGCGTACACGGCAATAGATATGTGTTTTGGTGCAGGTACTGTATCAAAAATCATAAAACCTATTTTTGAACTATTAAAATTATATGTTACACCCGAAACAGTTGCTTTATTTGGTCCTGTTTGAATAGGAGGGCAAATAGTAATATTACCTAAATTGTATGGGTTAGAATACGATGGGGTAAATGAAGTAATAGTATCAGTATTATTTGCCCAAATATGCATAGTAACACTATAAGCACTATCAATAAATAATTCAAAAATCCCATTCGATTTTGTAAAACATGATGTGTTTACATTGGTGTAAAATAAATTCGAATACCATGATAGTAAAACTTTACCTTGAATTGGGGCACCTGCACAATTTATTATTCTACCAGTAATTTTCTTTAACCCAGAAATCGTGAAATCTGCAGTTGCTGTACCGCCGTCGGTTAAAGGTGAAACATTAATAAATGATGGAGTTGCTAAATTGCTTAATTGAACAGATAAAATTTTAATTAAAATATTTGTTCCTGTAGGTACAATTTTATGATAATAACCATCAACATCTGTTTTTGCAAATGTATGTCCAATACGAACTGGAATTCCAGGAATTGGTGTTCCGTTTTGATCTTTTACATATCCGGAAATTAAAGCTTTTCCGGGGTGATATTCTGCACAATTCCAAAATGAAAAATGCTGAACTTGTCCTACATATTTTCCACCTGTTTTATTTGCTGTTCCGTTAGCATAACATTCTCCATTATTTTCGTCAAAATCAAATAATTCAATTGTATTTGGTGCAGATGTAATTAATGTTGTAGGAATATTAAATTGAACTTGAGCATTTACACTATTTGCGGTATCAAGTTGTAATTTGTCAACGCCATCGGTTATAACAACATTTAAACCTGCGTATGGATTTATCATAACATCGGTACCTAAACTATCTTTAGCATATAAATCACCACCAAAAACAAATAATGGATAATTATTCATTGTAGGATCTAAATATGCAGCTTTTACATTAACTGTTCCAGAAAAAGGAGCACCGCTTGAAGTAATAAATGCATTTGCTGGAAAATCAATAACACAGCCATTACCCATAGTTAAATTACCTGCAGTGTTCGATGCAAAACTTGCCGAACCAGCATAAGTAAAATCGGTTTCGCTAATAAGTCCAACTTCAATATCGTATTTTTCGCCAGCTGTTGGTATTGCACTTCTAACTAAAGTGAAATATCCATTTAATGAAAATTCAACAGTAAATCTTGATGATGAAACGGTAACATTACTCAAATAAAATGAACCGTCACTACTTGTTGTTGTTTGAACTGTTCCAACTTTTACTGTAACTCCTGCTAAAGGTGTTGAATTAATATCAATAACATTTCCAGTTAGAGTTACTGAAGTTTTGGTTGGATCGGTTGGTGTTGGTTCTTCTTTCTTATCTTTTTTACATCCAGAAAAGAACATAAAAGAAACTAAAAGTAATAATGTAGTTTGTAAAATAATTTTTTTCATAGTGGTTTATAATTTAATTTTATACAAAAATAATATTTATTTTTATTAATGACTCTTTTACTTAAAAATTGGTTGCATAAAATTATTATTTTTGTATAAAAAATACTATGAAATTAAACGTGTTTTTATTTGCATTAATTTTTAGTTTTAATGCTATATCTCAAACTAAAGTAGGTTGCAATTCAGGCAATTGTGAAAACGGAAAAGGTGTTTATATTTTTGGTAATGGTGATAAGTACGAAGGTAATTTTATCGATTCTCATTTAAATGGATTTGGTATATATACCGATGCCATGGGAAATGTTTATACTGGCAATTTTAAAAACGATAAATTTAATGGTGTTGGAATGTTTGTTAGAACTGATAGAACTAAATATATTGGCGAATTTGTTGATGGTAAACGAAATGGATTAGGAACTCAATGGTACTCAGATTCATATAAAGAAAAAGGTAAATGGGAAAATGGTAGATTTATTGAAAATGCTGAATTTGAAGATTTTGTTATTTCTGAAGGATATGATTTTTGTGCCGAATTTATTAAAATACTTTCCTCGTCTGCAAATAATTTTAACGAAGTAAAAGGTAAGCAAGTTAGCGAATATATTTCTGACTCTTATTATTGTAACGTGCAACTTAAAGAATTATCTATTGTCGAAATAAACGTTAAAGAAGGTTATACCGGTTCATATTTTAAAGGTGAAAAAGGAGAGGGGTTAATTAAATTTGAAGAGCTTAATAAGTTAATTGCACAATGTTTAAACAAATCAATTTGTGTTTATAATAATAAATTAATTAATGGTGTAACTGAAAAAAAATATATTTTTACACCTATTAGTTGTGGAAGTTCGACTAATCCCAATATGTTTAAAGTTAATGTTGAAGTTATTTGTAAAATTCAAGGCACACAGTCTGATGTTGTTTTACATATTACTCAACCTAAATAACATTATACTTAAATATTTTAGTGAATTAAAAATTTGCAATTAATTTAAAATTTAATCGTCGCGATGATAAATAATTAGGTACGGCATATTGATGGTCTCGTACGTCAGTAACCCATTGATATGAAATCGTATTATTAATATCTAGTAAATTAAAAATTTCTAACGCTACCCATATACTTTTAAAATGTCGGAAAGGATTTCCTTTAGGTAAATCGTGTTCGTCAGATTTTAATAATTTTGAGAAACCAATATCTACTCTACGGTATGGAGGCATTCTAAATGTTGCTTGATATCTCTCAGATTTTGGTGGACCAAATGGTAAACCGCTTCCAAACAATAAGCTCAATTGCATTTTATAAGAAGGATTACGTGGCAAATAATCTTGAAAAAACAAACCAAAATTTACTAGCTGGTCAGTAGGGCGGGGAATATAGCCTGGTTCAATTTTAACAAGTGCATTGTTTTCGTTTTTATAATAAAAATCGTCACTTAAATTTTCCATAGTTTTCATAACCGACAAACTAGCCCATGACTCAACACCTGGAACGAATTCGCCATTAACTTTAAAATCGATTCCAGTAGCATAACCTTTTGCATTATTTTTAGCTGTGTACCTAATTCTTACGTTATCAATTTGATAAGGAATTAATTTTGTGAAATTTTTATAATATAATTCTGTAATAAATTTAAATGGGCGTCCCCATGCATAAAATATATAATCGGTTCCAAGAACAAAATGTATTGATTTTTGTGCCTCAATATTGTTATTAATTTGGCCATCTAAACCACGTAATTCTCTGTAAAATGGGGGTTGATAATAACATCCTGTTGAAAATCTAAATAAAAAATCGTGTTTCCAATTTGGTTTTAATGATAAGGAAGCTCTTGGACTTATTAGAAATTGATTTGTGAATGTCCAATAATTTTCTCGAATACCAACAGTAAAACTATACTCATTACTATCGATTTCGATTGTATTAGTTTTTTGAATAAAAGATGTTAACCTATATGTTGACATATAATTATTTGAACTTACAAAATAATTCATTCCAATTTTTCGAGTTGTATCTGAATAAAGAGTATCGGTGTAGGGTAATGAATATCCTGCTGAGTCTAACATTTCCCATTCGTGAATTTTATCATCAATAATTTCGTTTTGAAAATTTGCACCCCATAACAATATGCTATTATTATTTTTAATTGAACCTCTATGTTGAAAATTTATAACTTTTGCATTTAGTTTGTTACGGGCATGATTTAAAAAAGTGCCAACACCAATATTCATTAAGCTATCGCCAAGATTATTAGACCCCATTTCTTTATCAAGTTCATTTAAATAATATTGACCTAAAATATCAAAATTCTCTTGTTCAGAAGAGTTGTAAGCAGAACCTGTAAAACTTATTTTTACATTATCGTTAAACCTATAATTTGTAGAGAATGCTCCAAAAAGAGTTGAGTATTTATCTAGTTCCTGACCTTCGAAATAAATTTTAAGTTTTAATGCTTCGTCAATTGTGCCAAATGATGTTTCTCGTGTTTGTGGAATAAAATGAAAACTATTTGATGCATAATTACCAAGAAATGTGATTTCTAATTTTTCAGTAATATCGTATGTTAAATATGTTTGAAAATCGGTAAACGAAGGTTTATATTCACCTTTTGTATCGAGCGAATTTAAAACATATTGAGAGGATTTATAACGAATTCCTGAAATGTGTGTGAATCTATGATTTTTATTACATCCTTCTAAGCTTAAGCTCCCGCCTAACAAACTTGCAGAGACTTTTGAAGCAAATTTTATAGGTTTTTTATATTTAATATCTAAAACAGAAGCCATTTTATCGCCATATTTAGCATCAAAGCCACCTGCCGAAAAAAGTATAGAAGAAACCAAATCAGGATTTACAAAACTTAATCCTTCTTGCTGGCCACTTCTAATTAAAAAAGGGCGATAAACTTCAATATCGTTTACATAAACTAAATTTTCGTCAAAATTTCCTCCACGAACCGAATATTGTGAGCTTAATTCGTTGTTTTTAGCAACGCCAGGGAATGCTTTAAGACTTGCTTCTATTCCACCAGCAATATCGGGTATAGTATGAATTATTTTTGGGTCAATTCTTTGTAAATTAGTTTGACGTTCTGTTTTTGCTTCAACATTAATAATAGGGAAGGTGTTAATTTTTTCTTTTAACGAAAAGTTATTTATAATATTTTCGTTTGGCTTTCCTGTAATTTTAATTACTTTTTCGTTGTATTGAATATGAGAAAAAACAATTGTTAACTCTTGGTTTGCTGGAAGTTTTAGTTTGTATTTGCCAGCATTATCGCTACTTACTCCAATGTTATTTAATTCTACAACATTAACATTAATTTCAGGAACTGCAATACCATCTTGATTTATAATTTTTCCAGAAATAGTAAAAAAATTCTGTGCATTAACAATAATAGGTATAACAATTAACAGTAATAATATAATTTTTGTTTTGTTAAATTTCATTGAAGGCATTAACTTAAAAATGTGTAAAAAATTATAATTTTTACATATTTTTTAAAATCCAAAAAGATGTTTGCCTTGTTCAAAAATTATATCGCGAGGAATATTTGCATTAGATACTTTTTGTAAATCTTGGTCTAATTGTGGTTTCATTATTCCCATTTCTGTTAACATTTTTTTACCATCCTCGTAATCGCCATTTCCCTGTATTGTAAGTAGTTCTTTACCTAATGAACTTACAGCTAATATCATTTTTTCGAAATTAACTGTATATTTTCCTGTTTTAGCATTTCGAGTAAAAGCTCCATTTTTTTCAAAATAATTAAATTCTATCATATTTGCTTTACCATGCGAACTTGCTGCACCAAAACGAACTGAACGAAATATACCAGCTAAAAATGTAACATAGTTATCTATTAATTCATGTTCGTTTAATTTTCCGTTTTTGTTGAGATATGTAACAATATACAAACCTAAAATATCGGCTTTACATTCTTCAAGTGATGTATGTAAATCTTTTAAAGCATCTGAAACATTTCCTTTATTGTTAATAGTTTTACTAATTCCTAATCCATGAGCAACTTCGTGAAACATTACATTTTCGAAAAAAGCATCAAATTTTATATTTTTTGTTTGCGACTCATCAATTAAAATTTCTGACATTGGTAACAAAATTTTATCAAATTTTGCTTTCATCGAATTTTTTAATTGAAGTTTACGTGTTCCTTTTTGCTCGTTTACATTTTTATCGTTTGGTAAATTAATTGCAATTGTTTTGCTTCCTGCATTACAATCGCCTGCGTAACAAATTGCTTCATAAACTCCAAGCTGAGAATCTTTTCCGGGAACTTCGGCTTTAAATTTATCATCAACGGGTAAACTTTTTTGAATTTCGGGTAACAAAACTGCAAATTTTGAAAGTTTATTACTCCAATCAATATCTTTTAAAAGTATAAACGATTCGAATGAGGTTTTATAACCAAATAGTCCATCGTTATAACTTTCAATAGGGCCAATAACAAAATCTATATTACTATTTTCTAAATTCATCCATGCCATATCACTCTCAAAATAGTTATTTGAAATTAAAGCATCGGCTCTTAATATTAAATATTTTTTTAAACTTTCATTATCAGAAATTTCCGCAGCTTTTCTTAATAATAAAGAAGCTTTTGTTAATTTTTCGTTATAATATTGGTTGTATGGGATTGTTATTAATTCTTTTTTTTCATTTCTGCGTATTACTGTATACCAGCTAGTTTTATCTGATGAATTTAGCTTTTCGAATTCTTCTTTTTTCATATCATCTGGATAAAAATTACCGCTTTCATTTTTTTCTCCAACACCTTCTATAAAAGGCTTATTGTTATTTAAATGTTCCCATGGTCCATAATTAATCATGAAAAACTTTTTTGTGTTTTCGTCTTTTATTTTAGCTAAAAGTTCATTTTTATTTGGACAAGCTTGTTGCCAATATAATTCGTCCATTAATTGTGCTGCTTCAAATAAAACAGGTAAAATTTGTTTTTCATTCTCAGATAATCTCGAAATGTTTGCAGTTAATTTAACTAATGCATACTCATTAACTTTTTTTTTCATTATATCAATATTTTGTTGAGAATAGGTATATGACAAACCAATCAGGATAAAAATTCCTGTAATACTTAAATATTTCATAATTTATTTTTTATTTTGTTAAACCTAAAACTTCTTCGCCTTGTTCAAAAATAATATCAGTTGGAATGCCTGCATCTGAAATTCTTAATAAATCTTTTTGCAAAACTGGTTGCATGTTGCCTTTATTTTCAATTAAATCTTTAGCGGAGTTATAATCGCCTTCAGCTAAAATTTTCATAACATTAACAGATAAAGTTTCAATTGATGATTTCATTTTTTCAGTATTTACAAGGTAGGTGCCTGTTTTATCATCTCTAGAAAATGCTTGCATTTCTTGTAAAACATTAAAACAAATTAATGTTGATGAGCCCTGAGAAATTGTTGAACCAAATCGAATAGAACGTATAACATTTGCCATAAAAATAACATAGTTATCTAATAATTCAACCTCAGTAATAATTCCTTTATCTTGAAGTTTTGTTAAAATAAACAAATTTAAAACGTCGGCTTTTAATGAGTTAATAGTTGGATAATAATCTTTTAGTGCATCTTTTACAGCTCCTTTATTATTAACTGTTGTTTTAACAACAATTGCAGCAGCAATTTCGTAAGTTAAATTATTAATAAAAAATGCGTCGAATTTAACGTTTTTCCTTTGGTTTTCTGAAATTAGTATATTGCTAATAGGTAGTAAAATTTTATCAAATTTTGCTTGCATTGCGTTTTTAAATTGCAATTTTTTGCTACCTTTTTCCATTAATATTCTTCCATCTTTTGGATGGTTAATAGAGATCATTTTAGCACCTGAGTTTGCCCATCCACCGTAATAAATTGCATCGTAAACTCCAATATTAGTTTTAGTAAAAAGAATTTGTTTTTTGTAATTTTCGTCAATTTGAAGTTGATTTTTAATTTCTTCAACATTTTGTGAGTATACTTTTAGTTTATTGCTCCAATCAATATCTTTTAATAATACAAATGCTTCGTATGCAGTTTTGGTATCAATAAACCTGTCTTCTTCGCTTTCTATAGGGCCAACTACTATATCTATATTCGAATTTTCTAAATCCATCCATAACATATCACTATCATAATAATTATCGCTTAACAAAGCATCAGCTCTTAAATTTAAATACTTAGCAAAATCTTTATTTTCTGAAATAGTTGCAGCTTTTCTTAAAAAACCGGCTGCTTTTTCAAGATATTCTTTGTATGCAACATGATAAGGTTGGGTGTATAATGAACCATCTTCGGAGCGTTTTATAACTGTAAACATACTTAATTTATCTTCAAATTTCATGTCGATAAATGGTAAGTACTTAATATCTGAAGGATAAAATCCGCTACCAATAGGTTTTTTACCAATGCTTTCAATAAAAGATTCGTTGTTGTTTAATCTATCCCAAGGACCAAAATTTATTTCACATAGTTTTTTTTCTTCAGGAGTTTTAAGTAGTGCAAATAATGAATCTTTTGAACCGTATGATTGCAACCAAAATATTTCATCCATTGTTTTACTTGCTTGAATAAGCAATTTAATTACTTGTTTTTCTTTTTCGGTAAGCTTTGATAAATCAGAATTAAGTGTTACAACAGCAAATTCTTTAATTCTTTCGTCGATTGTTAATTTTTTTGCTGGTATAGTATCTAAAACTTGTTGTTGATTTTGATTGTTATTATTATCGCTATTACCGCAAGAAGTTATAAAAACAATAAACCAAAATAAACTAATTAATACTAAAATTTTATTTGTCATAATATTATTTGATTTTTTAAATATTTGCATCGTCGTGATAAAATTGAAAGCCAAGCCTTTTACCAGTTTGTACTTTTGATTTACTTATTTTATCTTTCATTTGTTCAACAGAAACGATACTTATATCGTCATAATTAGGAACAAGTAATTCGAAATTTAAACTGTATAGTATTGCCGATTCTATTACTTTTTTTAACTCTACTTTATTTATTTTAGAATTTGTAAAATCGTTGTATAAAAAACCTAACTGCCTTTTTCCTTCAACAAAATAGTGCATTTCACGATTTACAAATATTCGAGCAATTAAATATCCTAAATCTTCATTTCTATTTAAATTGTATGAGTCTGATAAAAAATTATAAATATTGATTATTCCAACAAATGCATTTAATGGATTATCTTGAAGATAAGATGTTGTCCATATAGAATGACTTCTTTCAAACTCAAATATTGTTGGTTGAACATTAAAAATTAACATTTCGGTTGAAAACACTAAATTACTTTCATAATTTCCTCTATCAACATGTTCAATATTTGTTTTTGAATTAGGTTTATTAATTATCGATAAATATTCTTTAGATATTTCGTCAAGTACAACTTTAATTTGTTTAAAAGTAGATAATGTGTTCTCAAGAACTTTATGTTTAACATTAGCCTTATCGTTTAATGTATTAACAATTAATGTTCTTGTTTTTTTATCTTCTTTTTTATTCATGTATAAATAATTCTAAAAAGGTAAAGTTATAATATTTTTTAATATGCCCTTGCAAAAATTACACGTTTTTTTGAAGGTTTTCCAGTAACCATACAAAATCCTTCTTCCTTATCCGAATTTAAAGGGATGCACCGTATTGTAGCTTTTGTTTCTTCTTTTATTTTAGCTTCGGTTTCAGGTGTGCCATCCCAATGAGCTAAATAAAAGCCACCTTTTTCAATTGCAATTTTAAATTCTTCGTAATTGTCAATTTTAAAAGTGTTTTGTTCTCTATATTTTAATGCTTTATTATAAATATTTTGTTGAATGTCTGATAGCAATTTAACAACATATTCATTGCAGTTACTATAAGAAATAGAGTTTTTTTCTAAAGTATCTCGACGAGCAATTTCAATTGTATTATTTTCAACATCTCTTGGACCAATAGCTATTCTTATTGGAACGCCTTTTAACTCATATTCAGCAAACTTCCAACCAGGTTTTTGTGTATCTCTATCGTCTAATTTTACAATTAAATTTTCGTTTTCAAGTTTTTCTTTAATTTCTTTGCATCTTAGTAATACAATTTCTTGCTCTTCATTTGTTTTGTAAATTGGTATTATTACAATTTGAATAGGTGCAATTTTTGGAGGTAAAACTAATCCATTATTATCGCTATGTGCCATTATTAATGCTCCAATTAATCGAGTTGAAACTCCCCACGAAGTAGCCCAAACAAAATCTAGTTTCCCTTCTTTATTAGTAAATTTAACATCAAAAGCTTTTGCGAAATTTTGACCTAAAAAATGCGATGTACCAGCTTGAAGTGCTTTCCCATCTTGCATCATTGCTTCAATACAATATGTGTCAATTGCACCTGCAAATTTTTCTGAATCAGATTTTTTCCCAATTACCACTGGAATTCCAAGTGTTTTTTCAGCAAATTCAGCATAAACGTTAACCATTTTATTTGTTTCTTCAATTGCTTCTTCTTTTGTGGCATGGGCAGTATGACCTTCTTGCCACAAAAATTCTGAAGTTCTTAAAAATAATCTTGTTCGCATTTCCCACCTTACAACATTCGCCCATTGGTTTATAAGTAAAGGTAAATCGCGATATGATTGTATCCAATTTTTATATGTACTCCAAATAATTGTTTCTGAAGTTGGACGAACAATTAACTCTTCTTCAAGTTTTGCTGTTTCATCAACAATCACGCCTTTTCCGTCTGGCGAATTTTTTAATCTATAATGCGTTACAATTGCACATTCCTTTGCAAATCCATCAACATGACTAGCTTCCTTACTAAAAAAAGATTTTGGGATAAATAAAGGGAAATAAGCGTTTGAATGACCAGTTTTTTTAAACATATTGTCTAAAACATTTTGCATTTTTTCCCAAATTGCGTATCCATAAGGCTTTATAACCATGCAACCTCTTACCGATGAATTCTCAGCAAGGTCAGCTTTAGTAACAATATCATTGTACCATTGAGAATAATTTTCTTCTTTACTTGTTAATACTTTTGCCATTTATTTTTTATTTTGGTATAGATTTTGAAATTGATTTGAAAAACTTTACAAAAAACGGAAAAATTTACTAATTTTACAATAAAAAAAATCAGGAGGTAAAAGCCATGAAAACAAAAATCTTAATTCCAGCATTATTAGCAGTAATTTTAGCAGCTTGTACAACTACTAAATTAGCTAGTACTTATTCTGATGATATTTATTTTTCATCAAAAGACAAACCTACTCAAAATACAGGTAATGCTGTAAGCGAACCAGCTCCAAAATCGGAGCCAGTTTATTCTGATAATAATGGAAACAGCAATTCTAATGAGAATAGCAATGTTGAGAGTACAAATTCTGAAGTAAATAATGAAAAATCATACGATTATTCAAATTCAGAACAAACTACTGATGAAAACGGGAATACTTATGTAACTAATAATTATTATGATTCTGAAGATTATTACGATTATGAATATTCATCAAGATTCCGTAGATTTCATCATTATTATTCAGGTTACGATTACTATAATTCTTATTATACAAACTCATATTGGTACACATACGATCCTTGGGATTGGGGAGTTAGTATTTATTTAGGTTATAATTGGTGGCCTTCTTTTGGATATTCTTCTTATTGTTACTCTCCATGGAATTATGGCTACGGATATTATCCATACGGTGGATATGGCTATTACGGATATGGATATTACGGTTACGGCTCGGGATATTGGAACGGATATAACCATGGATATTGGGATGGATACAATGATGGCTATTCAGATAATTATTACTACAATAGTCACGATGGCGCATTAACTTCATATTATGGACATCGTGGTGGCGATGGTTCTTCTGATGGTTCGCGAGGAAATTATAATTCTTTTGTAAATACATACCAAAATGAAGTTGTAAATAAGGTTCCAAGAGTAAATGCTTCAAATGCAATTAATACTAATAATGTTATAACTAATAACACATCTGGTGCAAACGACCATACTAAACCTTTAATGATTAACAACAATAATAATACATCAAAAAATCCTACAAATATTGGTAAGGAGCCTATAGTTGGAAATCAACCAAATAATAATTTCAGTAAAAATCCAGTTGTTAATACTAAACCTAATAATAATTCAATAAATACTATTGACAACTCTTCGAAAAAACCTAATGTTGATAATGGAAATAATTATTCGAAACCAAATAATAATTTTAATACTCAACCTAATAATAATGTAAATCCTAATACAAAACCGAATAATAATATTACTCCATCTAATACTAATAACTTTAATCAAAATAACAATGTACAACCAAATACAAAACCAAATAATAATGGAGGAAATAATTTTTCGAAACCACAGCGTAACGAGTATTCAAAACCTAATAACAATAATATTGAACCAAACACAAAGCCAAGTAATAACGGAGGTAATAATAATTCGAAACCACAACGCAACGAGTATTCAAAACCAAATAATAACGTAATAGAGTATAGCAAACCTTCAAATAATAATTATAATAATGGCAATACAAATAATAATGTTTCTAAACCAGCAGTAAATAACTATAGTAAACCTTCACATTCAAGTAATTCATTTAATTCATCAAAACCATCTAATTCAAGTTATTCTTCTCCATCAAGAAGTAGTTCGTCAAGAAGTTTTTCTGGAGGTTCTTCATCAAGTGGTGGAAGCCGTTCAAGTGGTTCTTCATCAAGTAGTTCATCTAATGGTGGTCATCGTAGATAATTTAAAAATTAGAAATCATGAAAAAGAATATTTTAATATTAGCAATTTTGTTTCCTATATTTAGTTTTTCACAAAATGAAGTTGATGCATTAAGATATAGCAAAAACTTTTTTAATGGAACGGCTAGATACAATTCAATGGGTGGTGCTTTTGGTGCTCTAGGAGGCGATGTTTCAACATTAAGCACAAACCCAGCAGGCTTGGGAGTTTATAGAACATCTGAATTTGTTTTTACTCCTCAATTCTCGAATAACATGAGTACTGCATCATATATGAAAAAAACAACCGACGATTTTAATTTTAAAATGAATTTTGCAAATGTTGGATTTGTAGCAACCCATAATAGTGGTAGAGAAGAAGGTTGGATTACTACAAGTTTTGGTTTATCGTATAATAAATTAGCAGATTTTAATAATAACACAAAAATTAATGGAGAAAACACGTCAAGTTCAATGACAGATTATTTTGCTGCAATAGCAAATGGAAAAAAATCTTCGAATCTTGATGAGTTTAAAGAAGGTTTAGCTTGGGATGCTTTTTTAATAGACCCAGCAAATTCAGATACTACATTATATAAATCTGCGTTATCGAAATATGGTGTTAGTCAAAGTAAAAATATTGGAACCAAAGGCGGAATGGGCGAATATTTAATTGCTTTAGCTGGAAATTTTAATAACAAACTATACATTGGTGGAAGTGTTGGCATTCAAACTATAAGATATGTAGAAAATACAAGTTATTTAGAAACTGACCTAAATGATTCTATTCCATTGTTTAATAGTTTTAATTACACCTCAGATTTAAAAACTACTGGTTCTGGTTTTAATTTTAAATTTGGAATGATAATGAGACCAACCGATTGGATTAGAATTGGTGGTGCTATACATTCTCCAACATTTTATAATTTACACGACGAGTATAGTAGTTCAATAAAATCATCCTTTTCTGATGCATTGCATGGTGATGGAAAAATTATAAATTCACCATCTGGAACTTATGATTATCAATTAACTTCACCATTTAGAGCAATTGGAAGTTTAGGTTTTATATTTGGGAAATTTGCAATGTTAGGTTTAGAATACGAATTTGTTGACTATACTATTGCTAGATTACGTGCAAATGATTACCCCTTTGATACAGAAAATAATACAATTGCTACTGAATATACAGCAACTGGAAACATTAAAATTGGCGGTGAAATAAAATACGGTCCAATGAGCTTTAGAGCAGGCTACGGATATTATGGTAGTCCATATAAATCGGGACATGTTAACGAAGGAGCTACATATTCTTCAATAAACGCTGGGTTTGGCATTAGAAATAGTGATTTTTATTTTGATATGGCATTTAACTATACAGTGTCTTCCGAAAAATATTATTTATACGATCCATATATTATTAGTATTCCGGCTACTGATATAAAAAATTCTAATTTTAAAGCATTAGCAACTTTTGGATTTAAATTCTGATTTTTTAATATTGTAATAAAGAGCCATCAATTATTATTTTTGGTGGCTCTTTTATTTTTGATTTAAATATAATAAGCTATCGGTACCTAAATTAAAAATTAAATCAATTATACTTAAATTTGGAATAAATTCAAACCTGTCATTAAAAGTTTGTATATAAGGAGTTTTATTAAAGTTATTAATGCTTTGTTTCGGATGAATGTGGCATCTTAAATCCAAAAAATTAGTTTCATAATTTTTAATAAATGAATTTGTTTTTTTTAACTCAGCTTTAAAATTTAGTATTTTTAAAATGTTTTCGATTATTACTAAATTAAAATCGAATAAATACTTTTTGTTATTATCAATTGAATTTAAAATTAAATCGGAATAATAAATAAAAAAAGGAGACTTTCCGTAAGCAGATATTATTGCATTTTTATGTATTCGTTGCCAATAAGTAGAATAATCAATTTGCACATCTAAAATATTTTGTTTAATGTTATTATTTTTAGTAATAGGAATTGATAATGGTAGTACTCCGTTACAAGATAAAACATTACATCTATTCCGATAACTTTGTCTCGAATAATTTTCGAAAGCTTCAATAAAAATATTTTCGGCTCGAACAATAGACTTAAAATATTCGATAGGAGGGAAGTAAGCAGTTGTTAAAATAACATTGCTCATTAACAAATTAAGGTTTAATACATAAGTAAATAATTTCTTCTTCTAAGAGTCTATATTTTTGAATTAATTGCGGAGATAAACTTTTAACATATTCATCTCTTTTTACTTTAAAACCTGCATTTTCGAGACGTAATGGATAGTCTTTTCCATGAAAACGAACATGGTCGTATTGTCCAAAATGAATTTCGCGTTCTTTTGGGCTTGTAATGTTTATATCTTCATAAGTTTTTTCGAAATTCAAATTAATTGGAACTTGTAAAATTGCCCAACCATTGGGTTTTAAAACACGATACACTTCGCTTAATGCTTTAGGCTCATCATCAATATGTTCTAAAACGTGATTGCAAATTAAAACATTAAAAGTATTATCTTTAAAAGGAATGTTTTTAATATCCATTTTTACATCTGCAAGTGGCGAAATTAAATCTGCTGTAATGTATTCTAAATTTGAAAGTTTTTTGAATCGATTAATAAATGATTGTTCGGGAGCAATATGGAGTACTTTTAAATTTGCAGAAAAAAAATTAGTTTTATTATTCAAATAAAGCCAAAGTAATCTATGGCGTTCAAGTGATAAACATTTAGGACATAAACGATTATTAGCTCCTTTATTACCATAAGGTAAAAATTTTCGAAAACTACCCATACAAATTGGACATTCAACATTTTTTCCTTTGTAAAAAGGTACTATAATAAAACTAAATAATCTACTGAATTTTATTAAGTATGGTCGAGGTATATTTCTAACTATAAATTTTATAAATTTTCTCATTGATAATTCTGCAATTTGTTAAAATTCAAAACTAATTGTTTGTTTAATGTCAGGATGAATACTTTTCGCAACAGGACAGGTTTCGGAAACTAATTTAAAAAACTCTTTTTGTTTTTCGGTATAGTTATTATTTGGGAATTTTAATTTTACAATTATTTCTATAATTCTTCTAGGATTATTACCCATAACTTTTGTTACTTCAGCAATAGTTCCATCAATACTAAAACCTCTTGCATTTGCACCAATTCCCATAATTGTTAGCATACAACTAGCAAAAGATGTTGCAACTAAATCGGTTGGCGAAAAAGCTTCGCCTTTACCTTGGTTATCAATAGGAGCATCGGTAATAATTTTATTGCCAGAAGCTAAATGAAATGCAGTTGTTCTTAAATCGCCAATATAATTTACAATTGAAGTAGCCATAATTTATATATATTAAATTAGTTTTTCAAAACGATGAGAATCGAATCGCAAAAATATAAATAATAAAATTGTAAACGACCATAAAGAACTTCCACCATAACTAAAAAAAGGTAATGGAATTCCTATTACAGGTGCTAACCCAATGGTCATTCCGATATTTACAACAAAGTGAAAAAACAATAACGATGCTACACCATAACCATAAATTCTACTAAAATTTGAACGTTGCCGTTCAGAAATAAATACAATTCGTAAAAATAAAATTGTAAATAATGCCATTACAATAGTAGATCCAATAAAACCTTGTTCTTCGCCAACAGTACAAAAAATAAAATCGGTACTTTGTTCAGGAACAAAATTATATTTGGTTTGTGTTCCTTGTAAAAAGCCTTTTCCACTAAATCCGCCTGAACCAATTGCAATTTTTGATTGATTAACATTATAACCGGTTCCAAGTGGGTCGGTTTTAATACTTAGTAATTCGTTAATTCTATCTTGTTGGTGTTTTTCTAGTACATTATTAAAAATATAATCAACCGTAAACGTAAATGCTACCGATGAAAAAAGAAAAATCATTATTATTGAAGCAAATGCAATATGTTTTTTTTGAGCAAAAATTATAATTGTAATCGTTGATAAAAACAAAGCTGTAAAAAAAACATAATACAACGAATAGTTTAAATCAAAAAAGTAATTAATTCCAAAAGCAAGTAAAAATGAAAAAACAAAGATTCCAATTCCAATGCCTAAAACTTTAATTCTTGGGTATAATAAAAAAAACACTATTGGTGCCATGTATAGCAATACCTGAAGAATAATAAATTTGTCGACAAGCATTGCTGCAATAAATAAAATTATTGTAAGTAAAGCAAAAAATAACACATATGGTGTTAATCCTTCGCGATATAGCATAAAAACAAAAGCTAAATAAACTAATGCTGAGCCAGTGTCATTTTGTAATAAAATTAAGAAACAGGGAATAAATATTATTGCACCAATAGAAAATAAATTTTTTAAATTATGGATTTTAAAATTGAAACTGCTTAAATACTTTGCTAATGCTAGGTTTGTTGCAAATTTCATAAATTCAGATGGTTGAAGACGAAAAGAACCAATTTCGAACCATGCTCTTTGACCGTTAGTTTCTTTTCCAAATAATAACACTGAAACTAAAAATGCTAACATTATAATATATATAGGCCAAGTAAAAAAAGTAAAAAAATTACTATCAATTAAAAAAACAAGGAAAGCGATAGCAAAAGCTGCAATAATCCAAATTAATTGTTTGCCGTATCGTTGCGAAAAATCGAAAATACTTGAGTGTTTTTCGTCGTAAACTGCTGAATAAATATTAAACCAACCAATAAAAACTAAAATCACATAAAGTATTATAGTAAACCAATCTACACTTTTTAATATGTTAATTTTTCTAGTCAATCTCCTATTAAATTAGTTTCTAAAATATGTTTTTCTAAATCAATACGTTTTACTTTTTTGTTTATATATTTTTCAATAATTAAACTTGCAATTGGTCCAGCCCAGGTAGCTCCAAAACCAGCATTTTCTACTAATACTGCAACAACAATTTTTGGATTATGGGTAGGAGCAAAGGCAACAAAAACAGAATGATCTTTGCCGTGTGGGTTTTGCGCAGTTCCTGTTTTTGCACAAAAATCGATGTTATCAATTTTAAGAGCAGCAGCTGTACCTTTTAAAACAGCATCACTCATACCTTGAATAACATTCAAATAAATAGTAGAATCTGTTATCATGGTATAATTTTTAATTTTAAATCGTTTTAAAGTAGTATCGTTTTTATTGTCCCCAATTTCTTTTATAATGTGAGGCGTATAAAACCATCCTTTATTTGCAATTATTGAAATAACATTAGCACTTTGTAATGGAGTAATACCCATTTCGGCTTGGCCAATTCCTAAAGATATAACTGTTGAGGCATGCCATCTTTTTTTGCCAAAAATTTTATCATAATATTTAATGCTTGGAATATTTCCATTTAATTCATTTGCAATATCTGAACCTGTTTTTTTACCAACACAAAAACTTAGTGCAATTTGTCGCCAAGCCTCAAATGCTTTATATGTATTCCTATATTTTTTGTTTTCAATAACGCTTTTAAAAACGTATGAAAAATAAGAATTACATGAATGTCCAATAGCTTCTATCAGATTTAATGGTGATGCATGAGCATGACATTTAGGGTGTCCACCTAAAGGTGGATAACCTTGTGCACAAGGATATCTTGTATTTGCATTTAAAACTCCTTCTTGTTGTCCAATTAATGCCATAACTAATTTAAAAGTTGAACCAGGAGGATAAGAAGCCATTATGGCACGATTAAATAATGGTTTTAAAGAATCTTTTAATAGTTTAACATAATTTTTCGATCTAATTCTACCAACAAGTAAGCTTGGGTCGTAAGTTGGGCTAGAAACAAGCATTAAAATTTCGCCTGTAGATGGTTCAATTGCAACTATGCTTCCTTTTTTATGTTGCATAAGTTGCTCACCATATAACTGTAAATCGGCATCTATGGTACTTTTGATATTTGTTCCAACAACAGCTGCTGTATCAAATTTTCCATTGGCAAAACTTCCCATAATTCGGTTATGTACATCAACCATATAAATGCTCACACCTTTTTTACCTCTTAAAAATTGTTCGTAGGTTTTTTCTATTCCGCTAATTCCAATATAATCGCCTTGTTTGTAATATTTATTTTTATCTATAACAGTTTGATTTACCTCGCCAACGTAACCTAATATATGCGACGCAATTGGTTTTGGATATTTTCGTAAAGTTCGACCTTGAACAAAAAAACCAGGAAATTTAAATAGTTTCTCTTGTAAAACAGCATATGTTTTAGATGAAATTTGAGAAACAATTGTTGAAGGGCGATATGTAGAATAGCTTAATGCTTTATTATACTGAGTAATAAAATCAGGATATGTTATTTCTAATGTCTGGCACAAATCTAAAGTATCAAAGCTCTTTGTTTGTTGTGGTATAACCATTAAATCGAATGCTGCTTCATTAAAAACCATAATTTTACCATTTCTATCGTAAATAATACCACGTGCAGGGTACTTTGTTATTCTTCTTTGCGAATTATTATCGGCAGAATATTTATAACTTTCGTCAACAATTTGCAAATAAAATAATCGAACAGTAAAAATTAATGAAAAAATTAGTATAATTCCACCAAATATATATTTTCGGTTGCTATATTGATTAATCATTTATTTTTTAAAAAATAGTAATTGACTAATTATAATCAATATAAATGTAAAAAATGAACTCAATAAAATTCTTAAAATTGTATAAAAAAAACCAGAAAATCGAAATACTTCAACAAAGAATAAGCATGAATGGTGAATTAATACAAGAACAATAGTGTATCTAATTATCCAAAATAAATCGTAATATTTTAATGTGGGAGAGGTTCTGCTTTCGTAACCATCGCGAGGAGCAAATAAAGTTAATATAAATGGACGGAAATATGCAGTTAATGTGGTTGCAATTGTATGCATAGCAATAGTACCAGAAAACAAGTCGATAGTTATACCAGTAATAAAACCTAAAATTAAAAGTAACCACGAAGGGGTTTCAAAAGGCAACAAAATAATAAATAAAATATAAATAAATGGATTTACAAAACCGCTAAATTGTATTTTGTTGAGTATAATTACTTGAACAAATACAAGAATAATAAAACGTATAATATTTTGAGGTATAATATTAATCATGGATTAATTTTTTCGAGATTTTTTTGTTCATCTTTTAATAAATTGCTAACAACATTTACATGATTAATATTAAAAAAATCGGTAGATAAAGCAATTTTAATATTATAAAAATCGTTTCCTTCGTTAAAATTAAAGTCTTTTATAATGCCAATCATTATTCCCTCTGGAAAAATAGATGAGTAACCGCTTGTAACTATTGTATCGCCTTTAGCGATTTTAATATGAAAAGGGATTTCATTTAGTGAAGCATATCTATAATCAATTCCATCCCATGATAATGTACCAAAATAATCGGATTTTTTAATTTTTGCACTAATATGAGCATTAATATTTATTGCAGGAATAACAATAGAAAAATTTAGTGTAACATCTTTAACAATTCCAATTATTCCTTGAGAATTAATTACTCCCATATCTGGTTTTATCCCTTGTTTTTTTCCTTTGTTTAATGTTATATAATTTGTTTGTTGAAAAACAGAATTATTAACAACTTTTGCACTTACATAATCAAACTTTTGCTTATATAAACTATCGTAAACATGATTTATAGATAAACGATTATCAATAAAATTATTTTTTAATAATTTTCGAAGTTCAGTATTTTCAATTGCTAATTTTTCGTTTTCATTTTTAATATTAAAATATTCTTTAACTGAGCTGTATAAGCTAAATACATTACCACTTATTTCAGCTGAGCTATTTAAAAAAGACGCTCTTTGATAAAAATTATTTTGAATTGTTAAATAAAAAGAGAAAGTTTCTAAAATTATAAATAACAACGTTAAATGATATCGAATAATAAATTTAACTAAATTTCTCATGTTAAGGGAAAAGTGATTTATAATTCACGTAAATCCTATCTCATTAAGAATGAAAAACGAGTAACATTTTTTAATGCAATTCCAGTACCTCTTGCTACAGCATGCAATGGGTCGTCCGAAACTCTAACTGGTATATTATATTTTTCGGTAAGTCTTTTGTCTAATCCGCGTAAAAGTGAACCGCCACCAGCTAAAAATATACAACTGTTAGTTAAATCTTTAAATAATTCAGGTGGGGTTTCTTCTAAAACCTGAAGAATTGCAACTTCAATTTTAGAAATAGATTTATCTAAACAATGTGCAATTTCTTGATACGAAACTGGAATTTCAATTGGCAATGATGTCATTTGATGCGGACCTTTTACTATATAATCTGGAGGAGGAGAATCAAGGTCGGGTAAAGCAGCACCAACATTAATTTTAATATCTTCGGCAGTACGTTCACCAATTCTCATATTATGTTGATGACGCATATACTCCATAATATCTGCTGTAAAAACATCTCCAGCAGTTCTTATTGATTTATTGCAAACTATTCCACTTAATGAAATAACAGCAATTTCGGTAGTTCCACCACCAATATCAATAACCATGTTTCCTTCTGGAGCCTCAACATCGAGACCAATTCCCAAAGCTGCGGCCATTGGTTCGTAAATCATAAAAACATCACGTGCTCCTGCATGCTCAGATGAATCTCGAACAGCACGAATTTCGACTTCGGTACTACCTGATGGAATAGCAATTACCATTCGCATTGAAGGTGAAAATAACCTAGGGCGTGGGTTTATCATTTTAATTAAGCCTCTAATCATTAGCTCTGCTGCGTTAAAGTCAGCAATTACTCCATCTCGTAAAGGTCTAATTGTTTTAATGTTTTCGTGAGTTTTTCCATGCATTTGTCGAGCCTTATCGCCTATGGCAATAAGCTTACCTGTGTTTCTGTCAATTGCTACAATAGATGGCTCGTCTACAACTATTTTATCGTTATAAGTAATAATTGTATTAGCTGTACCTAAGTCTATTGCAAGTTCTTGTGTAAAAAAAGAAAATAATCCCATTATTTTTATTCGTTTTATGTTTATTGTTCAAAAATGTTCATTGTTTTATGTTCGATATTCGGTGTTCATTATTCAATATTCATTATTTTGTTTATTGTTTGCCTTCCCACACCCTTTTATTCCCTAAAGGGAGCTAACTCGCAAAAGTATTTCAGTTTTTACAAATTATTTCTATTTATTTCTATTTTATTGCTCAAATATAGATTCTTCGCTAATCACTCAGAATGACAAAATTTGTAAAATTAATGTTTAAAATGACGAATACCAGTAAAAACCATAGATATTTTATGCTTGTTGCAAAAATTTATTGTTTCATTATCTCTAATTGAGCCACCTGGCTGAATAACTGCTTTTATTCCTTCGTTATAAGCCATTTCAACAGAATCGGCAAAAGGGAAAAAAGCATCGCTTGACATTACTGCTCCATTTAGGTTGAAACCAAAACTTTTTGCTTTTTCAATAGCATGTTTTAATGCGTCAACTCTAGATGTTTGACCTGTACCACTTGCTATTAGTTGTTTGTTTTTTGCTAAAACAATGGCGTTACTTTTTGTGTGTTTTACTAAAATATTTGCAAAAAGTAGGTCATCAATTTCTGGTTGTGTAGGTTTGGTATCGGTTACAACTTTTAAATCGGAAAGGTTTTCTGTTTTTAAATCTTTGTCCTGCTCAATTACTCCATTTAATAATGTTTTAAAAGTTTTATTTGAAAAATTTCTGCAATTTGTTACTAAAATTATTCTGTTCTTTTTTTGTTTTAAAATATCTAAGGCTTCGTTGCTGTATGATGGAGCTAAAATTACTTCAAAAAATAATTTATCAATTTCTAACGCAGTTTCTTTGTCAACAGTTGCATTTGTAGAAATTATTCCTCCAAATGCCGATACTGGGTCGCCAGCAAGTGCATCGTGCCATGCATTAATTAGCGAACTTCTTGATGCTAATCCACAAGCATTATTATGTTTAATAATTGCTACAGTTGTTTCCTTAAAATCATTTATTAATGATATTGCAGCATCAATATCTAATAAATTGTTATAAGAAATTTCTTTACCGTGAATTTGTTCAAAAACTTCGTTTAAATTACCATAAAATTTAGCGCTTTGGTGAGGGTTTTCGCCATATCTTAAATGATTTGCACCTTTTATACTTACTTTAAATGAGTCGTTATTTTCATTAGCAAAATATTTATAAATAGCTGAATCGTAATGTGATGACACTTCAAACGCTTCTTTTGCCAATTGTTTTCTATTGTCAATAGTTGTATTGCCATTATTTTCGTTTAAAAGATTCAGTAAAAATTTATATTGTTCCTTACACGAAACAATTGCAACATCGTTAAAGTTTTTAGCAGCAGCTCTAATTAATGAAATTCCACCAATATCAATTTTTTCAATAATTTCATTATTAGGTAAATTTTGTTTTACTGTTTCTTCAAAAGGATATAAATCGACAATTACTAAATCGATAAGAGTAAATTTAAATTCATTAACTTGTTGTATATCTGATTTTTCGTCGCGTCTTGCTAAAATTCCGCCAAAAATATTTGGATGTAAAGTTTTAACTCTTCCACCTAATATACTAGGGAAACCAGTTAAATCTTCGGCAGCTACAACTGGAATGTTTAATTTTTCAATAAAATCACCTGTTCCGCCAGTCGATATAATTTTAACATTTAAATTATGTAGTTTTTTTACAATTTCATCAAGCCCATCTTTGTAATAAACAGATATAAATGCAGTTTTTATTTCTTTTAAGTTATTCACATTCAAATTATTTGAAAATTTCACAAAATTAGAAATTTCAAATATTAAAACCAAGACTTATTTCAATTATTTAGAAAAGTTTTGAAATTAAATTTTTAAATGATTTTTTTGGTATTTTATAAGAAAATCAATTTGTTTACCCCAAACCCTAAAGGGAGCAAATTGATTTTCATCGTATCATTTTAGGAAATGTCGTTAAGTTAACGTAATTTTTAAAAAATATCGAATATAGAACATGGAATGATGAATTTTGATTGGTTAATTTACTTCATTATTCAGTATTCGTTATTTTTTTTAATTTAATCAAAAGAATTCCTCGAGGCTTTGCCTCGGGGTTTACGTTTTTGTTTTT
>JAVHRJ010000036.1:0-26934 GCA_036171595.1 Bacteroidales bacterium | reverse complement strand
AATCAACTTTTTAACATAAAGATTAACATTTTAACAGTTATTCGTTTATGTTGCTATATTTGTGCAACATATGATTTTATCTAAAAAAACAAATCTATTTATTTAACATCGCTATTTATCTGTATTGCTTTGATTTAGTAATTTTTTAACATTAAATTGTTAAAAAGATGTTTTGCTAGTCATTAATATACGTAAGATGTGAAAATAAAAAGATATTAGCTATATTATAACAACATGAAAACAAAAACAATTGTTTTTTTACTTTAAGTACTTTAGTACACTTTAGGCACTTTAAGTATTTTAATTACTTTCAACTATTTCGTACTTCTGATTCCTTTGTTTTGGCTCAAATCCCGCATCAATAATTAATTGTTTCATTTCGTTTGCAGTAATTGTAAAAGTTGCCCCAGCAGCCGAAACAACATTTTCTTCAATCATTATAGAACCTAAATCGTTAGCTCCTGCATGAAGAGCTATTTGTGCAATGTTTTTACCAACAGTAAGCCACGATGCTTGTATGTTTGGAATATTTGGTAACATTATACGACTTATTGCAAGCATTCGTAAATACTCCGAACTTGTAACATTATGTACAATTATTTTATTTTGAAGTTTTGTGTCCTGTAATTGAACAGGCCAAGGAATAAACGCATTAAAACCAGGGACATTTTTAGGTTTTTCATCTTGCACCTCGCGTAAATAAATTAAATGTTGCAACCGTTCTTCAATAGTTTCGACATGTCCGAACATCATAGTTCCAGATGTGTAAAGTCCCATTTTGTGTGCAACACGCATTACATCTAACCATTC
Organism: Bacteroidales bacterium; assembly: GCA_036171595.1. Taxonomy (GTDB): domain Bacteria; phylum Bacteroidota; class Bacteroidia; order Bacteroidales; family GWA2-32-17; genus GWA2-32-17. The sequence continues at coordinate 26,124 of JAVHRJ010000036.1, read as the reverse complement.
TTCAACAGAACATTTTCCTTTTGATAATTCTGTTCTAACCCTATTACTTAAAATTTCGGCACCTGCTCCTGGCAAGCTATCTAATCCAGCATTAACAAGCGTTTCAAGAACTTGCAAATATGTTAATTTTTCTTTTTTAGCAATATATGCAATCTCAGGTGGACCAAGTGCATGAAGTTTTAATTTTGGAAATTCTTGTTTTAAAGTTTTAAATAAATCAACATAAAAACTTAAACCTAATACTGGGTTCATTCCACCTTGTAATAAAAGTTGATCGCCACCCAACTCAAAAAGTTCTTTTATTTTAATTCGGTATTCTTCAATTGAAGTTGTGTAAGCATCAATGGAATCTTTTTTTCTACAAAAGTTACAAAATTCACATTGCACAAAACAAACATTTGAAATATTTACGTTTCTATCAATTTGCCAGGTAACAATTTTATTATTCTGAATATTTTCGCGAATTTCATTTGCTGCAAACATTATATCGGCTAAGGGCATATTTTTATAAATGTCTAATCCTTCTTTTAGGGAAATGTAAACATTGTTATTGTATTTATTTATAATATCTTGACTTGTCATTATCCTTTTTAATTTATTGCCGAAAGTTATAAAAAAAACCTCCGCAAGTATTTAACTCGGGAGGCTTTTATTAAATAAGTTAGAAAAATTTAAATTGCTTTTGCAGTTTCGGCAACAACTAATTCATAACTTGTTGCAATAATCTCAGTTACTGTGTGTTTTTTACCATCTTTGTCGGTATACTGGCGACTTGCAAGTTTTCCAGTTAGCGAAACTCTACTACCTTTTACAATTTCGCCATTAGCAGTATCGGCAAGTTTATTCCACATAACAATATTATGCCATGTAGTATCACGTACCCAATTGCCTTCGCGGTCTTTATAACTCGAGCTTGTAGCGAGCGACATTCTTAATACTTTATTACCGTTTGGTAATGTTTTTACTTCGGGATTTAATCCTACAAATCCGCTAAGTTCTACTTTGTTAATCATCTTTTCCATAATAATTTTTTTTAGTTAATAATAAAATGAATTTTTAATTTGATGCAAAGATATGGCGGCAAAAAAATCCGATTCGTCTAATAATCAGTTATATTCGGTTACAGTCGTGTGTAAACGGTTACAAACGGATATGTAACACATTTTTAAATTGATACAGCTTTATTATGAAATTTAATTTCAGCTATCAATTTTAGTATTAAAAATAAATTGTGAACTTATATTAGGATTAATCAATTAAACTGTAAACTTTTTTTAGAACGAGTCCTCTCTTGTCTGTGGCAAATAGAGCACTAAAACATCAACCCCAGCACTTGTTTGTGTTCACACAAACAAGCTTCCCCACCATTGTTAGTATTATGTAGATTGAATATTGAAATTTATTTTAAAAATATATTTTACAAACTCCTTATCTTGTGTTAATTATAATTTATTATTAAAATTTTTGTGGAAATATTAAATTAAAAACATCTAACTACCAAAATCAATTTTTATAAACAATCAAAAATTATTAATCATGAAAACAACAATTTTTTTAATCGTAATTTTTGCAGCTTCCTTATTAATTGCTGCAAATATTGGAACTCCCGATTCAATTTCGGGTGTTGTACAAGATGCTTCAACAAAAAAAGCATTAGACAAAGTAACCGTTTCGTTATTCAGAAATGGGAATTTTGTTACTTCTGTAAAAACGGGAACTGATGGTAAATTTATTTTCGAGAAATTAATTCCCGCAAAGTATTTTTTAAAAGCCTCGAAAATAAATTATTCGAGTTGGACAGGCCAAGCATTTGAATTTAAAAAAGGTGATTCAAAAAGCGTAACAGTTACACTTAATCAAAACCTGCCAGTTGTTTTAGAAGAGCAAGAATACAAAAAAGATGAGGCAAAAGGAATTGCTGCAGTGGCGAGATGTGAGAAATCTAAAGTTTCTGCATCTTATGCATCTTCAATGGATTACGACAATATTGATATTGTTCACAATACCGAAGCATACGATAAAATTAACGATAATGCTTTTAAAGAATCGCTTACAAATCCACTTTCAACTTTTTCGGCAGACGTTGATAAAGCATCTTATTCAAATGTTCGTAGATTTTTAAATCAAAATCAAATGCCTTATAAAGATGCAGTTAGGGTTGAAGAACTTATAAATTATTTCGAATACAATTATCCACAACCTACCAATGGCGATCCTTTTTCAATAAATATGGAAATAGGGAAATGCCCATGGAACGAAAAACACGAAATAGCAATGATAGGTTTACAAGGCGAAAATATTGCTGCAACAAAAATTCCTGCAAGTAATTTAGTCTTTTTGTTAGATGTTTCTGGTTCAATGAGCGATGTAAATAAATTACCGCTTTTAAAACAAGCGTTTAAAATTCTTGTTAATAATTTACGTAACGAAGATAAAGTTGCAATAGTTGTTTATGCTGGAGCTGCAGGTTGTGTTTTAGAATCAACTCCAGGTAATCAAAAAGAAAAAATTAATGCTTCGCTAGATCTTTTACAATCAGGAGGAAGCACTGCTGGTGGGGCTGGAATAAATTTAGCTTATAAAATTGCAAAAGAAAATTATATTATTGGTGGAAATAATCGTGTAATTCTTGCAACCGATGGCGATTTTAACATAGGTGCAAGTAGCGATGGTGAAATGACTAGACTTATTGAAGAAAAACGTAAAGATGGTGTTTTTATAAGCATTCTTGGTTTTGGAATGGGTAATTATAAAGATTCTAAGATGGAAAAAATTGCCGATGCTGGAAATGGTAATTATTATTACATCGATAATATAATGGAAGCAAAAAAAGTTTTTGGAAAAGAACTTTGGGGCACACTTTACACTATTGCAAAAGATGTGAAAATTCAAGTTGAATTTAATCCATCAAAGGTAAAGGCCTACAGATTAATCGGTTACGAAAACAGATTGTTAAATAAAGAAGATTTTAACGACGATAAAAAAGATGCTGGCGAAATTGGTTGTGGCCATACTGTTACCGCTCTTTATGAGATTATTCCTGCCGATTCAGATGAAAAAGTTAATAATGTTGACCCATTAGAATATCAAAACACAAAAGTTGTAAACAGTAATGATATTATGACTGTTAAACTTCGTTACAAAAAACCCGATGGCGATGTATCGATGCTAATAGTAAATAAAATTAAAGAAAACGATCGTAAACAAAATAATTCAAACAACTTCACTTTTGCTTGTGCCGTTGCAGAATTTGGCATGTTGTTACGAGAATCGGAATTTAAAGCAAATTCTTCATATTTGGCAGTAATGGAACTTGCTAAAAATGCCAAAGGCGATGACAAAGAAGGGTATCGCTCCGAATTTATGAAATTAGTAGAAACAGCCGATTTGCTTAAGAAATAAATCAAGTAAAACGAATGTAATATTTATAGAAGTTATCTTAAGCTAAATTTTTAAAAAGCTTTGCTTCAAACGAAGCAAAGCTTTTATTTTTCTACTAATAAAATTCTTGCAATATTAGAAGCGTGATGACTAATTGCATTAAATAATCCCAATAGTTCTACGTGAAATTTACTACTACCAACCGATTGTTGAACCTCGCCCACTAATCGCGAAAAATGACTTTTTTCGAGTTCTAAAACCAAATCACTATATTTTTTATCTTTTCGTTTTAAAATTTTAGCTTTTTCTAAATTTACATCACGAAAAACTTCAATTGCCCTTGATAATTGTTTTTGACAGCGATTATGAAAATCTATTAGCTCTTTTTTCCCATCATCACTAAAATTATGTTCATTTATAATCCATTCATTTGCTTTAGTTAAAAGATTAGTAGATATAATATCGGCCATTTGTTCAATTTCTTTAACAACCGATAACATTTGAAAAGCTTCGCGAGTATTTTCTTCGTGAACATTTAACCTACTTATTTTAACTAAATAATTGGAGATTTTATCGCGTAAAAAGTTTACTAGTTTTTCGTTTTTTTCAATTTCAGGAATAACATTACCCTCTTTTAATAAAAATGGCAATAAAATATCATTAAGCATATCTTGCGTAATATTTGTCATTCGTATAGTTTCTTGCTTTGCTAAATTAAGTGCCAGTGAGGGGGTAGAGAGTAAATTTTCGTCAATAAATTTGGTTGATAATGCCAAATATGAATCTTCTTTTTTTTCGGGAATGAGTTTATCAATTAGTTTAATAAATAACGATGTTAATGGTAACGAAATTATTGTTAGTCCAATATAAAACAACGTATGCGAATTAGCTATTTGTCGTGGAACGGCAACCGAAGCACCAACATTAGTTTCTGAAACCGAAATGTAACGCACAATTTCTGCAAAGGTTGGAATCCACCAAATAATTAAGGCTGCACCAATAACTCGATATAAAGTATGAGCAAATGCAACTTTTTTTGCCTCTGACGATGTTCCAACAGCTGCAATAATTGCAGTTACCGATGTGCCAACATTTGCCCCAACTAACAATGGAATTGAAGCTTCGAGCGAAAGTAATCCTTGTGAGCCAAGTATAATTACTATTCCAATAAATGCACTTGCACTTTGAGTTATTGCCGTAAAAATAATTCCAGCAAGTAATCCAATTATAGGATTTTCCATTTCTAATAAGGCATCAATTGCAGGCTGAAAGGTTTTTAATGGACCAACAGATTCTGACATTAACATTAAACCCAAAAAAAGCAATCCTAACCCAGTTATTATTTGCCCTATATGTTTAAAATAATGTCGTTTAACAAAAAAATTAAGTATAAAACCCACAGCAACAAATGCAAGTGCATATTTGCTAATATTTAATGCAACTATTTGAATTGTAATTGTTGTACCTAATGCCGAACCAATTATAACACTAATTGTTTGCCTAAATTTCATTAAGCCCGAATCGACAAAGCTTATTAGCATTACCGACATAGCACTACTACTTTGAATAATAGTTGTAATAAATGCTCCAATTCCAAAACCAGCTAATTTATTGTGAGTAAGATTACTTAATATAGTTCTTAATTTATTTCCTGCAGCATGTTGTAATCCGTCGCTTAAATAATTTATACCAAACAAAAACAACCCTAACCCTCCAAGCAAACCAAAAATTACCATTAATTCCCAATAATTGCTTCTAACACTGGCTTTAAATGCAATTACAGTAGCATTTGCATCGTTTGGTATTGATGCAACTAATAAATAATCGCCAGATTCGGTTCCAGGAACATACCTAAATTCTGAAATCCCATTTTTATTTGTTTGTATAATTGAAGTTGTTACAATTCCTTTATTATTAATATCTGGAGCAAGTACAACACGTAACTCAACAGGAATTCCTTCGGTTGCATAATTATTTTTAGTAACTAAAACTTTTATTGTTTTAAATAAATGTTGACCAGCTGTAACAACCTGATTGTCGCCACAGTAATTTAACGAATCTTTAATAGCTGGTTTTGAAAGTTCATATTGACCATAAGTTAAGGTCGATAAACAAACAATAAAACCTGCTAATAAAATATTTTTTATCATTTAAGTTGATTAATCTTTTGCCAAAAGTATTAAAATATTTAGATTTTGTTTAAGGAACATTATCTTTGCAAAAAATTTAATAAAATGGAAAATAATAAAAGTGGTTTTAACACAAATTTAATTCACGCAGGCGATGTACATGACCAATGGGGAAGTGCAGTTACCCCAATTTATCAAACATCAACATTTGCTTTTAAAAATGCAAAACATGGTGCCGATTGCTTTGCAGGTAAAGAAAAGGGATTTATTTATACTAGAATTGGAAATCCAACAATTGAAGCTTTAGAAAAAAAGGTAGCAATTTTAGAAAACGGTTTTGGTGGTATTGCTTTAGCGTCAGGAATGGCTGCTGTTACAACAGTTTATATGGCGTTACTCGAAAAAAACGCCCATATTTTATGTACTAGTGCAGTATATGGACCTAGTCGCAGTGTTTTAGAAACACATTTTATGAAATTTGGTGTAGAATGCACTTTTGTTGACACTTCAAATATTGAAAACATTGAAAAAAATATTCGCCCAAACACAAAAGTTCTTTATATTGAAACTCCAGGAAATCCAACTATTCAAATTACAGATATTGCTACTGCTTCAGAAATAGCACATAAACATGGTATTACTGTTGTTGTTGATAATACGTTTTGCTCTCCTTATTTACAACAACCATTAAATTTAGGTGCCGATATAGTTTTACATTCTATCACTAAATTTATAAATGGGCACGCCGATGTTGTTGGTGGCGTTATTGTTGCAAAAGATGCTGAGGTATATGCAAAACTCCGTAAAACAATGGTTTACATGGGTGGAAATATGGATCCTCATCAAGCATATTTAGTTATTCGCGGGGTAAAAACTTTATCAATTCGTATGGATCGTGCACAAGAAAATGCTATTAAAGTAGCTCAATATTTAGAAAAACATTCTAAAGTTGCAACAGTTATGTATCCTGGATTAAAGTCGCATCCACAATATGAACTTGGATTAAAACAAATGAAAGGCCCAGGTGCAATGATAAGTTTTGAACTTAAAGGAGGATACGAAGCTGGAGTTATTTTAATGGATAATGTAAAAGTTGCTATGCTTGCTGTTTCACTTGGAGGTATAGAAACCTTAATTCAGCATCCGGCCTCTATGACACATGCAGGAATGGGAAAAGAAGGAAGGCTTGCCGCTAATATTACCGACGGACTAGTTCGTTATTCGGTTGGAATTGAAGATGTTGAAGATTTAATAAACGATTTAGAACAAGCACTAGCCAAAATATAATAAAATGAATTTGATAGAAGAGCTTCGCTGGAGAGGAATGATTTACGATATCATGCCTGGTACCGAAGAACAATTACAAAAAGAAATTACAACAGCTTATGTTGGTATAGACCCAACTGCTGATTCGTTGCATATTGGACATTTGGTTTCAATTATGATGCTTAAACATTTGCAACTCGCAGGTCATAAGCCAATTGCTTTGATTGGTGGAGCAACAGCTATGATTGGCGACCCATCTGGGAAACTTGAAGAAAGAAAGTTGCTATCAGAAGAAGATATACGTAAAAATGAAATTAAAATCAGAAAACAGTTAGAAAAATTTTTACATTTCGATTGTGAAAAAAATCCCGCTGAAATAGTAAATAATAATGACTGGTTCAAAAATATAAGCACTATAGCTTTTTTGCGTGATGTAGGGAAGTTCCTAACTATTAATTATTTATTAGGTAAAGGTTTTGTTAAAGAACGTTTGAACAAAGATGATTTGTCATTTACTGAATTTAATTATATTTTGATGCAAGCTTATGATTTTATGTGGTTGCTCGAAAATAAAAACTGTAAATTGCAAATGGGTGGCAGTGACCAGTGGGGAAATATTACTGCTGGTTCTGAATTAATCAGAAAAAAATTAAGAAAAGAAGTGTTTGCGTTAACTTGTCCATTAATTACAAAGGCCGATGGTGGCAAATTTGGCAAAACCGAAAAAGGAAATATTTGGTTAGATGCAAATTATACTTCGTCATACCAGTTTTATCAATTTTGGTTAAATGTATCGGACGATGATGCCGAAAAATATATAAAAATTTTCACGTTGTTATCATTCGAAGAAATATCTACTTTGATTGAAAAACATAAAGCAGAACCACATTTACGTTTATTGCAATCGACATTAGCTAAAGAACTTACAGTAATGGTTCACTCACAACAAGATTACGAAACTGCAGTTGAGGCATCACAAATATTGTTTGGAAAAGGTACAAAAGAAATGCTCGAAAAAATGGAAGAGTCATTGTTTTTATCCGTTTTTGAAGGTGTTCCGCAATTTAACTTATCTAAAACAGAACTCGAAACTGGCATTTTGCTTACCGATTTACTTGCTGTTAAAACACAAATATTTTCAAGTAAAGGTGACGTTCGAAAGTTAATACAAGCAGGGGGTTTGAGCATTAACAAAGAAAAAATTTCAGAAGACATAACAATAAGCAATGATAAATTATTAAACAATAAATTTTTACTTATTCAAAAGGGTAAAAAAAATTATTACTTAATTATTTTTAAAGTCTAGCAATTAACTTTTTTTGTAAAGTCATTTATTTGATTTGCATACATTTATATAAGAAAACATAATGAACTTAGACAACAAAACAATAGCAGTTTTAATTGATGGCGACAATGCCGATGTAAAACTAATTGGCTTAATTTTAAACGAAGCGGCAAAATACGGACGAGTAACTATTAAGCGTATTTATGCCGATTTTACAATTCCACAAATGCACGCATGGAAAGAACAATTAAACACTTATGCAATACGGCCAATTCAAAAATTTGCTTATACAAAAGGAAAAAATTCAACCGATAGTGCATTAATAATTGATATAATGGATATTATGCACTCTAAACTGGTTGATGGGTTTTGTATTGTTTCGAGTGATAGCGATTATACTGGTATAGCACATAGAGTTAGAGAGGAGGGGCACTTTGTTATGGGAATTGGAAAATCGCATACTCCTGAGGCTTTTGTAAAAGCATGTGAAAATTTTATTTATACCGAAATTCTTTCAAACAATACAAAAGAAAAAACAGAAAAAGAGAAAAATAAAATAAAGATTAAACCAAATAATTTAAAAAAAGAAATTATTAAACTCGAAGGGCCTTCAATTGTTGGTAAAATTAGTTTAACTAATTTAGTTACAAAAAAACCAATTGATATTGATATTGTTGATAAAGCTTTTGAAATGGTTTATAACAATTTAACAGGCTTAGCTCTTGCAAATAGATTATCTGAAGCACTAAAAAAGGTTGACCCAACTTTTGATATTAGAAATTATGGACATACTTCGTTTCGAAAATTTTTAGAAGCTCTTGCTCCAAATTTTGAAATTGTGTTTCACGAAGATAAAACTACAATTTCAATTAGACGAGGGAAGTAAAAACTCGTGTAATTTATTGCAGTTAAGCCGCTTAAATTTTGTTAAATATGTTTAATAGTGTTACTATTTTTCAAAAAAGATTTTATTAAAAGCTTCCTATGCCAACAATTTTGGGTGTAGTAATAGTAGCATGACCCTCGGGAACCATAATTGAAACTGGTGCTGGCATACCAGCTCCGCCTTCTTTTTTTGCAATCCAAATTTTATAAACTGTTCCTTTTATTGCACTTGCACCAAAACCTTGTCCACCCGATACCGATTTATTTACTCGTGTAATTGCAACAGGTTGAGCATAAAATTTAATGTCATCGTGGTCTTTTTTAAGCGAGTATGCTTTAATATCGTTACGTAAAGCTGTAGCTGTTTCGTTTACAAGACCACCGCCTGCAATATCTAAAAATTTAACAGCACATTCATCAATGCTAGCAATGTTTAGAACCTCTACATATTTGTCGAGAACTAGTTTTACGTTGGCAGGTAAATCGGCAACTGGAATGTCGTTAAGTTTCGATTGTGCCATTAAAAAATTTGGATTCTGTAAAAGAGTCATAAAAAAAATAAATGCAATTGTTTTCATAAATTTAAATTTTAACATGTTTATTAAACAAAGATATGTTTTTTTGATAAAAATTAATTTTTGTTTTTTTATGACACAACAACTCAACTAAGGAGTTGTTAATAAATAAAATTTACATTTTAAAATTAAAAATATCGAATAAAGAACACTGAATAACGAATGTCGAAGTGATTAAATACTTTAAAATTCTGCAGTTCGATATTCATTACTAATTTAATTGTAAAGTTTAATATTTAACAAATACTAAGCTTTATAACAAATCCCTAACTTATCTAACAGATTTTCGTTCCGTTCTTTTACTTTTTCAGTTGTATCAATATATTGAATGAGTAATTTATTAGAGTTTTCTATTTGAATAATTGTTAAATGTTGATTTCCTTTTATCCAATGATATTCAGTTTTGTAATTATTTTGGGCAAGATAATCGGCATCGCCATATTTTTTAATAAATAGGTCTAATAAATTATTGTTTTGGTTTAAAGTATCTATTTGAATTTCGTTTAGTTTGTTATTGTTAAAAAAACAATAAACTCTTCCAAAATTCGAATACTCATGATAGTTCATTGTATAGGATGCACCTATTACTCCGTATTGTTTTTCAATAGTGCTAAAAACATGTTTTTTTTCGAGTAACGAAAAGCTGTTTTCAACTTCTTGTAAATTCATTCCAAAAGTTAAATTAAAAAACAGCACGTTGTTATTTATTCCCGAATGGTATTCTTTATTTTCTATATTTTCAATTGCTTTTTTATTGTTTTCTTCACTTTCAGAAGTGTTTAAACTTTTGAAAATAATAGGTTTATTAAAAATGCATAGATAACCTATAAGTCCTAAAACAACAATAAAAGTTATTTTTTTCATAATGGAATTATTTTATTTAAGGAGATTTCTAAAAATGAATTATACGTCATTCTGAACTTGTTTCAGAATCTTAATATATTTTGGTTGTAGATGCTGAAATAAATTCAGCATGACGATTTGAATATTTTTAGAATCCTACTTAACACATTTAATAACAAAGTTAGTAAAGAAATAAATCGCCGTAATATTTTATAATATTTTAACAAATATTTATTTGGTGGTTAAAATTAATAGTCGTTACTTTGTCAAACAAAGTTCTTTATTATGACTCAAATTGATGATGTAAAAGAAATAAGAACCCTAATGGAGCGTTCCACAAGGTTTTTGTCGTTAAGTGGTTTGTCTGGTATTTTTGCTGGATTATTTGCATTAATAGGTGCGTATTTCGCATGGTGGTATATAAATCAACTAAATTCAGCCAACATGCTGAACGTTTTTGATTCTGTAGGATTAATTGCAAATCCTATAATAATTTTAATGGTTGATGGATTGCTAGTTTTTGTTTTTGCATTATCGGCAGCAGTGTTTTTCTCGATGCGTAAAGCAAAAAAACAAGGAGTTTCTTTTTGGAGCAGTCCAAGTAAACGGTTATTAGTAAATTTTCTTATTCCAATAATTGCTGGTGCGTTTTTTTGTCTTTTTTTAATAATATACGGTTATTATATTATGATTGTGCCTGCAAGTCTTATGTTTTATGGTTTAGCACTTGTTAATGCAAGCAAATATACATACAATACAACATTATATTTTGGTTTAAGCGAAATTGTTTTAGGAATTTTATCTGCAATTTTTGTAGGATATGGAATTTGGTTTTGGGCTATAGGTTTTGGAGTTTTACATATTATGTATGGAACTGTAATTTATTTTATTTACGATAATGGAACTGCAAATAAACAAATTAAATAAAGCATTCGAAAATCGTATTCGTTTGGGTGTTATGTCAATTCTAATGGTTAACGATTGGATTGATTTTAACTCGCTAAAAGATTTGCTTAAAATTACCGATGGAAATCTTGCAAGTCATATTAAAGCATTAGAAATAGAATCTTATATCGAAATAAATAAGCAGTTTATTAACAAAAAGCCCAATACTTCGTATCGAGCTACTTTACTTGGAAGAAATGCTTTTAAGGAGCATCTTAACATATTAGAATCTATAATTAATCAAAAGCAATAATTTTTTTTATTTATAAACTTTGAAAAACAAAGTACTTTTATGAAAACAAACAATTCTATTAGGTATTTCCTGATTATTTTAGGTGCATGTGTTTATCAATGGGTGTTTTGGCACGAAACGCCAGGGTTAAATATTTCGATATTTACCGCTTTTATTGTTCCGTCGTTAATTTTTTTATACCCCGAATCGTTAAATAAAATTCCATTTTGGATGTTGTTAATAGGGGTGTTATTCTCGTCGTTAGCAATTGCTGTACATGCAAGTTTATTTGCAACAATAATGTATGTTATTTCAATAATAATGCTTGTTGGTTTTACGCATTGGTCACAAACTAAAAGCCCTATTTTTGCAATTTCTTCGTCAATAGCGAATATTGCATTAACTCCGTACACCTTTTTTGCTTTTAAAAATAACGACTCAACAAATAACAAAAAAAGCTCAGTGTTTTTTAAATGGGTAAAATTATTTATTTTGCCTGTTGTTATTTTAATCGTTTTTTTTATAATATTTTATAATGCTAGCGATAAATTTGCAGAGTATTCCGATAAGTTAATAATTCCAATACAAAAGTTTATTTACGATATTTTTGGTAATATAACTTTTGCAAGTATCTTCTTTTTTGTTCATGGCATTTTATTAATAACGTGGATATTAATAAGAAACAAAAACACGAATTTATCATTAGTTGAAAATAAGCAAAATGTGAATATTGTTCGTAACAAAACTCATATAAATAAACGGTTTGAGTTATTGGGTTTAAAAAAAGAATATTTATCGGCATTTATTTTACTTGTTCTAATTAATTTTCTTGTGTTAGCAGCAAATGTTGTAGATGTTGTTTTTCTTTGGTTTGGGTTCGAATTTAAAGAGGGAATGAACCTTAGTAAATTTGTACATGAGGGAACGTATTTACTTATACTCAGCATTTTGTTATCGATGGTAATTTTGCTTTTTATTTTCAGAAAAAATCAGAATTTTTACAAAAAGAGCAAAACATTAAAAGTTTTATCGTTTGTGTGGATTTTTCAAAATTTAATACTTGCTATTTCGGTTGGTGTACGCAATTATCATTATATGGAATATTATGGGTTGGCTTATAAAAGAATTGGGGTTTGTATTTTTTTAATTCTAGTATTTTTCGGTTTGGTTACGTTTTTTATAAAAATAATGCGAAGAAAATCGGGATATTTTTTATTGAAATTTAATTCCTGGGCAATGTATCTAGTATTACTCATTTCGTCGTTATTTAGTTGGGACACAATAATAACAAAATACAATGTTGCAAATTTAAAAGAACCCGATTACGAATTTTTAGTTCAGATGTCAAATAAAGCGTTGCCATATCTTGATATTAATAAAATGCCCTATTATACTAAAGGCAATCCTTGGATTCTAGCAAATAGTTTTGAATATAATTATGCGTACAGTCAAAGAAATAAATATGTAAAACAAGTTTTTAATTTTTTATACGATTGGGAAACCGATAAGTTTTTGTCGTGGAGCTACTATGATAAACTTGCATATCAGAATTTCATGAGCAAACCCGATTTAATAAAGGGGTATAAAGTTTATAGAAACTATAGAATTAAAAAAGATAAAATTGAAAATGGAAACCAAAATTCAGTTCAAAACGGAACTTCTGCATTACGTTCTAATGAACCCCGTTAGGTATGAACAGTGTAGAAGAATTGTGTTTTTAGAACAATTTGCAATAATTATTAAAATTATTATTGCATAAATATTATAACAACTATATGATAAATAGATTCTTCAAAATCGTTCAGAATGACAAAAAAGTAAAATGTCATTCCGAGTATGCTAGGAATCTATTTTAAAAAAACTAAAAAGCATTATGAAAACAATAATTATTAATAACCGACTTTTATGGCTAACATTATTTAGTATTTCAATGGGGTTGCTCGAATCTGCTATAGTAATTTATTTACGAGAGCATTATTATCCTGAAGGTTTTGCTTTTCCATTAAAAATTGTTTCAAGAACTATAGCATTAACAGAATTTTTTCGAGAAGTGGCAACATTAATTATGTTGATTGCGGTTGGGTATTTAACCGGTAAGAATTTTATACAACGATTTTCTTTTTTTATTTATTCTTTTGCAATTTGGGATATTTCTTATTATGTTTTTCTATTTGTTATTATTGGCTGGCCATCTTCATATTTTACATGGGACGTGCTTTTTCTTTTACCCACAATGTGGACAGGCCCTGTAATTGCTCCTATAATTACTTCATTAAATATGATTTTACTTGCTTTATTAATCTTGTTTTTTAATAATAAAAACGAAAACAGTAAATTTTTAAAAAAAGATTGGATAATGTTAACATTAGGTTCTTTAATTGTTATAACAAGTTTTACACAAGAATTTGTTTTGTATTTGCACAATTATTTTTCGTGGATAGAAATCTTTTTAAACTTGTTTAGTAACAATGTGCTAATACACTCGATGAAATTTGTTCCGCAAAATTTCCCATGGTTAACATATTGCATTGGACAAGGAATAATATTTTATGTGACTATTTGTTTTTTAACTTATCAAAAACGGAAATAAAATTTATTTTTTAATTATGAAACTATCCATTTCAAAATAAAGCACTCGAAGATGCTATACTTTTGACGAATATTTCACAAATTTATTATACTTTATGTAATAAAGAATTTCTGTAAATAATGACATAATAATATTCTTTCATGACTTGTATAAATAAACCGAATGTTATCTTTTATTGAATTTGTAAAATTATTTGAAAAAGATATACGATTTTTCCAAAAAGTAGAAATAGGCTTTTAGGTGGGTATTATATATTAGTATTATCTAATTTTTCGTAAACAGAATTTGCACTTATATATTCGGGTACAATTTTTTTCATTTGGGCAACAATATTATAATTATCGTAAGTGCTAACTGCTAAAATTAAATTTTCAATTTTTTCGTTTACTTCATTAAAATTTGATTCAATAACTTTTGCAATCATTATTTGAGAATGATAAGTTGGCACAGTGTTTTCTTTATTATTTAAAAGCTCTTCGTAAATTTTTTCGCCTGGGCGTAATCCGGTAAATATAATTTTAATGTCTTTATCTTCTGTTAACCCCGATAGTCGAATCATTTTTTTTGCCAAATCGACTATTTTAACCGATTTTCCCATATCAAAAATAAATATTTCGCCACCATTGCCCATTGCACCAGCCTCCAAAACAAGTTGACAAGCCTCGGGAATTGTCATAAAATAACGAGTAATTTCGGGGTGAGTAACGGTAATTGGACCACCATTTTCAATTTGTGCCCTAAAACGTGGAATAACCGAGCCATTTGAGCCAAGAACATTACCAAAACGAGTAGTTATAAAACGTGTTTGCGAAACAGTTCCTAGTGCTTGAGTATATATTTCAGCAATACGTTTTGATGCTCCCATAACATTTGTGGGGTTTACAGCTTTATCTGTAGAAATCATAACAAAACGCTCAACATTATATTTATTTGCAATATTGGCAATGGTTTTTGTTCCTAAAACATTTGTAAGTATAGCTTCTGCTGGGTTTTTTTCCATCATAGGAACATGTTTATATGCTGCAGCGTGGTAAATAACCGAAGGTTTGTATCTTTCAATTACATATTCGAGTCTTTTTGCATTTGTTAAATCGCCAATAATAAGTTTAAAATCGGTGAATTTAAAAATTTCTTCGAGCTCAAGCGAAATGTCGTTTAGCGGAGTTTCGGCTTGATCGAATAATATTATAAGTTTTGGTTTGTAGTTTGTTAACTGTAAAACTATTTCGCGCCCAATTGAACCTGCAGCACCCGTTACCATTATAACTTTACCAATGGTGTTTTTTTCGATATTATCTTTATTTAGTTGAATAGGATCGCGTTCAAGTAAATCTTCGATTTTAATTTCTTTTAGCTGGTTTGCACTAAGTTCGCCATTAAGCCATTTTGAGGCTTCGGGTATAACTAAAATTTTAACATTATAACTTAAGCAAATGTCGGAGATGTTATTTCTTATTTCGGAAGATGCAAATTTTGTTGCAAAAACAACCGAAGTTATTTTATTTTTTTTAATTAATGCAGATAATTTATCTGACGAAAAAATATTAATCCCATCAAATTTATTTCTATTGTTTTGCCCTGTTGGGTCGATAAATGCAACAACTTTATATTTCATTGTAACATCGTTATCGAGTGTGCGTTTTACAGTGTGCGAAAGTTCGTCAGTGCCAACAATAATAATATTTTCCTTATTGTTACTAGGGTTTACATATTCATAATAAAGAAGTTTTACTAAAAAGCGAGAATAGGTCATTACAAAAGCTGTAACAACAAAATCAAGAATAATTATTGAAAAAGGAATTATAAAAACATTATTAAAAAAGTAATAAGTTAATGCATTAATAACAGTAAACGTAGTGCTACCAATAAATACTACTAAAAAAATTCGTTCGGCATCTTTTGTGCTCGTAAATCTTACTATTCCTGCATATAATCGACTTATAAAAAAACTAATAGCTCTAACAACTAAAATAATTGGTAAAACAAAATAAAGCATTGGTATTAACTCGTGAGTTGGAATAGAAAAATTGAAACGTAAATTATAAGAAAGAAAAACAGAAACAACGCAAATAGCAATATCTATTAAAAATATTACCCAACGTGGTGTGTTTTTTCTAAGTAGTTTCATTTTTTAAAATAATTACAAATGTACAAATTGCTTTATAAATAATTAAATTTATGATAACTAATACATCGCCAAATTAATTCCAATACTTAAACGGGGCAATTCGGGATAATTAACATATTTGCTTTTAATTAAATTAGAAATGCGATATGTTGCAGAAATTGAAATATGATTTGAACCTAATGACGTTTTAACCCCGTATTCATAATTTTCGAAATAATTTAATTTATTTTCGGTTATTTTTATAGTATGAGCACTGCTACTATCGGCAGGAGTTGTAAAATCTTTTGTATAATGTTGCGAATTATAAATCCAATTAGCAAAACCGCCAATATCTATATATTTTCCAATTTTATTTCCTCTACGGTCAAAATTAAATCGCGTGTAAAATTGAACACCTAAACCACCTACCATTAAACGTTCTTTTTTATGTATTACATTATTTGGAAATGTTTTTTTTGCATTTTGTTTTATATTAACTGTCGACGATGACATATTTAAATCGTAACCTATTGCCCAAAAGTTTGTAATTTTTCTTTTAAACTTAAATCCAAACATTGTTTTACCCGATGCGCCATTTTTTAAATTTGCAGAGTTGTTTGAAAATTTATCGGCAAAAGCCTCGTAACCAATATAAATAAAATAAAAATTTTTAAGGTTTGGTCCTTTTTTAGGAATAACAGTATCGTTATTAGGGTATTCGGTTAATAAAACATTTTGAGCTGTAACATTAAACGCAACAAATAAGAAAATAACAAAAAATATTGTTTTCATGTTTTAGAATTGTTTTTCAATAGTAGAACCTAAATAGTGAACTCTAAGTATATCGCCATTTTCAAATTCTGAAATGTTAAATGTTATAACATCATTCTGATAAACTTCAATTACCTCATATTTTTTTAAATGTCCATTTGAACTTTGAATATGATAATATAAATACTTATTTAACACATCTTTAGCGGGTAGCTCAATTGCTTTTATATTTATTAAATCGTCAGACATTTCAATTTTAGCTTTAGGTTGTTTTTCTACTATGCTTGTTTGTTTTAAAAAATAAGATGCTTGTGGAATGCCATAACCATGTGCATAATCGAAATAAGGATAAAGTGAAGCAGATTTTTCAATTTCTTGAAAAAGTTGCATATTGTTATAATTTAAATTTGTTTGCCAAGCACAAGCGGCAAATCCAGCAACTAAAGGACTCGAAAACGATGTTCCATCTGTTTCGTGAATATCATTTGGAGTTGCAGCAATAACATGTGCATACGCCGAAACATTCGGTTTTAAACGCCAATCGGCTGTTGGTCCATAAGAACTAAAATTAATATGGTAATTAGTTGTGGGATCAATACCACCAACACTTAAAACACTATCGGCATCAGCAGGGGTAATAATTTTTTTCCATCGATTAGTTCCTTCGTTTCCCAAAGCATTTACAACTAAAATTCCTTTAGATGCTGCCATATTTGCAGCACGCGAAACCAAACTTTTTTTCCCATTCATTTCCCACGGGAAATATCTGCTATCGGTATATCCAAGCGAACTATTAATAATTTGAGCTCCATTTTTATCGGCCCATTCAACTGCTTGGAGCCAATTTTTTTCTTCACTAAAAGGTTCTGTTGCGACTTCGGTACGGGCTAATAAAAATTCTGCATCAGTTGCTAATCCAATTGGAACACTATCTAGTAATCCGGCAATACACGACAAAACATTTGTTCCGTGACTGTTTGCCAAATAAACGTTTTCTTTATTAGCAGTAAAATCCCAAGTTTTAATTATTCTATTTGATTTTCTAATATGCTCAAAAGCAGGGTGTGTATTGGCACCTGGAAACCCACCATCAAATATTGCAACACGTATATTTTTTCCTGTATATCCTGCATTGCGAAATAAATTACCTTGTAAATGTTCGGTTTGATTTTTTAAAAAAGTTTTTTGATCGGAGGTTATTTCAATATTTTCTTTTGATGAACATAAAACAATGTGCAGATTAAGCTCTTCGATGTTTTTAACAAATGGTAGATTTTTTAATTCTGCAATTTGTTTTTCTTCTGCATTAATAAAAACAGCATTAAACCATCTTGCACAACCTGTTATTTCAATATTTTTGTTTTCAATTTCTTTTAAATATTTTTCAGAAATTGGGAAATCGGTAGAATCAAAAAGTGGAACACTTAAAATCATTCTTCTTTCTATTGCTTTAACGTCAAAATAGCTAAAAGGATTAAAAGTAGAACCATTTTTATCTTTTAAAAATATGACATAACTATTTTGAGAAAAAATGGTTGGTGATATAAATAACAAAATATAGATAAAATAATTTTTCATTTTATTAATTTTGAATTAACCTTTATTTTTGTGAAATATTCGGCATTTTTTAATGGTTTTATTTATTTAAAAAGTTCATTAATAGGCTCACCAGTGCAACCGCTAGGATATTCAATATTTAACATTGTAGAAATGGTAGGGGCAATATCTACTAAATGAATTTCGCGCAAAATAGACTGGCGAGTAATTTTCCAACCGTACCAAATAAGTGGTACGTGTGTATCATAAGAATAAGCAGTGTTATGATCAATATCGTAGTTGGAATCTTGAATCCAGCCTGGTTCCAAATTAATTAACACATCGCCCGAACGTTTTTGATTAAAACTATTTTGCATATACATAAAAATTCCTTTAGTAAAATTATTTGTTTGCAAAGTTGTTGCTGTTACTGCATTTTCAACTCCATTAAATTGTAACATAAAATTAGCGACTTTATTTTGCATTTCGGGTAAAGAAATTTTAGAATCTTCGATTAATGTTTGATTTAAAAATATTTGCTGATCCATGTACGAAAGCACCCATTCGCCTTCGCCATAAACCGCATTTAAATAGCTTTTTAATAACGATAAAGCATAAAATTGTTTAAATACTCCTCCTGGCAATTTGTTATCGGTTAAATATTCTGGATTCTCAGATGAGCCATGGTCGGCAGTTAAAAAAATTAAAACATTTTCTTTTCCAATTTCATTTTCAATAAAATCGATAAAATGGGCAATTTCTTTGTCTAATCGTAAATATGTGTCTTCGGTTTCAACTGCAAGAGGACCAAAACGGTGTCCAATATAATCGGTTGGAGAAAAGCTTACCGAGAGAAAATCGGTATAATTAGATTTTCCTAAATTTTCGCCTATTACAGCTGCAATGGCAAAATCGTGTATAAATGTGTTTCCAAATGGACACGAACGTAAAATAGAATAATCGCGTTCTTTTTTTGACGGTTTGCTTAAAAACGCCAAATCGTATGGAAAGCATTTTTGATTATTGCCAAACCCCTTTTCATATTTATTTGTATCGGGCAAACTTTCGTTATATTCGGCAAGAGTTAAAATTGGCGACCAAAGCCTATCTAGGTATAAATCAGCAAGTTTTTTATTGTTAAATTCTACAACCCATTTAGGTAAGCTATCTAAATAATACGAACTTGTAATAAAATTTCCATTAACATTATCGTACCAATATGCTGCATTTGGATTATGCCCACCAGGCAATATTGCAGCCCTATCTTTTAAAGAAATTGCTATTACTTTCGATTTGTTTTGATTGGATAATCTAAGCTCATCGCCAATAGTTGTTGTTAACAAGTTTACAGGTGAAACTTTACCATTATCGGAATTACTGCCAATTGTTTTTACTTTTGAATCTTCAACACAATAAATTTTTTGTTTTTTTAATCTAACAAACCATTCATTAGAAACAATCCCATTTACCGAAGGAGTTGCACCAGTATAAATGGTTGCGTGTCCTGGTCCGGTTTGCGTATAAATATAGTTCTGTCGAGCATTTTTACAAAAAGCTCCTTCGTTTATTAACCGTTTAAAACCGTTTTTTTCGAATTTATCCCAATATCTTGCAATATAATCGTATCGCATTTGATCAACCACAATGCCTACAACTAATTTTGGTTTTTCGGGAGGTATTGCTTTTGTTTTTTGAGCAATAGCAAACGAAATATAAAAGAAATAACATATTGCAGATAAAAAAATAATTTTCATAAATCGGATTTTTATTTATAAAACAAGTTTTATTATTTTTTTTACATTTTCGAATTTTATTTGTTTTTTTTTAGTGATTTATTAACAGTTATTTTATATATATATTTGTTTTTTATGTTTTTGAAAGTGAAAAATTATAAAACAACTATTATACTTTTTTTAATATTAAGCTTATTAGGTTGTAGCAAATCTGAAAAGGATACGCTTGCTCCTTTTATTAATATTAGCTCACCTAAAAATCACGATAACTTTAATAAAGGAAATATTATAACATACGAGATTGAATTTAACGACGATTTTAAGCTTAAAAACTACAAAATAAACATACATTCAGCATCAATTCCAGTATTAAAACAAACAAATAATATTTGGGATACAACAATAATTAATTCAATTGATGGATTAAGTGCAATAATAAAAACATCTTTAAATATCCCCACAACTATTGATACTGGAAATTATTTGTTTATTGTTACATGTAGCGATAAAACCGGAAATGAAGATTGGGTAGCTCGTGATTTTAAAGTTCAATAAAATTAAAGCGTGCATACTTAATTTTTCTTTATTTTTACACAAAATAATATATGAAAAATACCGAAACAGACTCAAAATATAACAATTTAGAAAACATGAGTTTTCGAGAATTGTTAACCTCAATTAATAACGAAGATAATAAAGTTCCAGCTGCCATAAAAAATGCAATACCTCAAATTGAAAAACTTTCTGAAGCAGTACTTGAAAAACTAAAAAATGGAGGTCGTCTTTTTTATATAGGTTCGGGTACTAGCGGCCGACTTGGAATAGTTGACGCATCGGAATGTCCACCTACTTTTGGAGTTGAAAAAACTTTAGTTAATGGAATAATTGCAGGTGGAGATATTGCAATTCGTAATGCTGTTGAACATGCCGAAGATGATTATGAAGCTGGCTGGATAGAGTTAACAAATTACAAAATATCAAAAAAAGATATAGTAATTGGCATTTCATCGTCTGGCACAACTCCTTATGTTATTGGAGCATTGCAACATTGTTTACAAAATAAAATAGTTACAGGTGCAATAACTTCAAATCCAGATTCACCAATTTCAAACGAAGCAATATATCCTGTTGAAGTAAACACGGGTGCTGAATTTGTTACTGGTAGCACAAGAATGAAAAGTGGCACTGCACAAAAGCTTGTTTTAAATATGATATCAACCTCAGTAATGATAAAATTAGGTAAAGTTATAGGTAACAAAATGGTTGATATGCAACTTTCAAACAATAAATTAATTGAACGTGGTACTAGAATGATATCTACATTTTTAAATATTCCCGAAGAAAAAGCAAAAAAATTATTATTAAAGTATAAAAGTGTTAGAAAGGTTATTGAAAAATTTTCATAAAAAAATAAAAAACATTAATTTCGTAAAATTATTAATTTTAAACTTATGATAAAAAGAACTTTCGTTATTTTGATAAGCTTAATAATAACCTTATCAATTACCTCTTACGGACAATCGAAAAAGAAGAAAAAAAACAAATCAAAAACAATTACAGAACAAGTTATTTCTACTCCAGATAGTTCAAAAACTAACTCAACAAAAAAACCAGTAAAAGAAAATAATAATACAATTAGTGCTGATCCAAACTTAACGAAACAACCAATTGTTAACTCAAAACCGAATGTTGATACAAAAAAACCTGTTGAGCAAATAAATGTAAAACCAATTAATGTAGAACAAATAATTCAGGAATCGAAACCAATTATAACCGAAAAGCCCAATGGTTCAATTAATTGGACACAACAATATGTAGAAGCAAAAGGCTTTTCAGTAATAGACAATGAAAAGTTTAAAAATCCAGCCCAAGCAAAAGCAATGGCAAGGCGTGGTGCAACAGTTGATGCTCAACGTAACTTGTTGGAAATTGTTAAAGGTGTGCAAATTACAAGTGAAACTACAGTTAATGATATGATAGCATCAAGCGATTTTATTTACACAAGAGTAGATGGAATAATAAAAGGAGCACAAATAGTTGGCGAACCAATTGAAAAAGATGGAGGTTATGAGTTAAGAATGAGAGTTCCATTATACGAAACAAATGGAATAGCTTCCGCTGTTTACGATAAAATGCCTCAATTAAAAACTGTTAATACAGTTAATGACGTAATTAGTCAAGTTTCACCCGAAATTAAAGACCAGGTGTTACAAGGATTAACGTTTAATTTAAATGGGAAAAAATTTGATCCATCAATGTTTCCAGTTATTGTTGACGAAAACAACAATTTAGTTTTAGATTTATCTAAATTATATGATCCAAAAAATGGTAAATTTCCACAAATATTATCAACAACCGAACAAGTTTTTAAAGAAGTAGGCTTTGACAAAGGGTTACAAATGATAAATGTTTTAAAAACCGAAACTGGAAAAATGGTTATCGACAATGCTAGTTTAAAGAAAATAAATTGGGGAAAAATTGGTGAAACTGCTGCAAAAATTGGTAAGTTTTTATTAATGTTAATTTAAATTTTTAACAATGAAAAATATTTTTTTAATAAGTATACTTTTGGGATTGTTTTTATTTTCGAGCGAAGTGTTTTCGCAAAAAAAAGTTAAGAAAAATAAAAATGCTCCTGTAACAACAAACACATCAGTAGAAAACACTACGCAACCTTCAACTTCAGTAGTTGTTAATTCTCAACTATCAAACGATAACAATATGAAAGAAGTTGAAGTAAAAGGTGTTGGAATAAAACGCGATGATGCTTTGCAAGATGCTTTACGTAATGCTGTTGGACAAGCTGCTGGGGTTGCAATTGTTTCGGAAACAAATGTTGAAAATTTTATGGTAGTTCGCGATGCAGTATCATCAAAAACCGAAGGTTATATTTCGAGCTATATTGTTATAAAAGAAATACCTTTTCCTGATAGGTATGAAATTACAATTAAAGCTAAAGTAAGTTTATCGCCATTAAAGGCAGATATTCAAACACTAACAAAGTCAATTGGTGGAGTTAGATTTTTGGTTATGTACGATTCAAGAAAAGTTTCGGCCGAAGAAAAACCATATTACGATTTTGCTTGCGAAAGAATTAACGAATTTTTAGCTGAACGCAAATACAGGTATATTGATAAAGGAAGGTTTGAAACATTACAAAAAGAAGCAATAGGTTTGTATCAAGATGAAACCAATTCCGAAACTTATGTACAACGTTTAGGAATGAAAGCTGATGCACAATTTATTATCATGATAAGCAATATTTCGCTAAACTCAATCGAAGAAAATTATCGCACCGTAACAAAAGTTATGATAGAGGCAAAAGCCTATGATAATTGTACCGCCGAAGGTTTAGGAACAATAGTTTTACAAGCCGATGCAAAATCGGGCGAAGATGCCAAGTCTACAAAAATGCTTGGTGTTAAAGATGCTGTTAATGGTGGTTTTACAAAGCTTTTATTTTTGTTTAATCAATATATTGGGAATTGGGTTAATAACGGAACTCCTTTTGAAATAAGGTTTTATTCCATTGGCACATTTCGCGATTTTCGTGAGCTTAGAAATAAAATGCTTGCCGATTCAAAATTTGGCGGTCAACTCGAAATTCTTAGTCTAGATAATTACACAAAACTTAATTTAACTTTTAAAGATCGTCCTGATGATTTAGCATATAAAATTTTAGATTATGCCGATCAAATTCCAGAGTTTAAATCAAAAATTTTAGATGTAAAACTTATTTATGGAAGACAAATTAATTTTGCACCACAAAAAATAAAAGTTCCAGAATTAGAACAAGTGAAAGAAAATAACAAATAAAAAAATAATTTTTATGAAAAACACATTAATTTCATTTACAATAATATTGCTTGCAATATTAAATTCTTTTTCGCAAAGTTCAACGGTTACATTTTTTACTCAAGATGGTGAAAAAATTTGGGTTGTTGTAAATGGCGAGAAGAAAAATAAAGAGCCCTTAACTAAAGTTGTAATTGAAAATTTAACAGCACAAAATTACAAATTTAAAGTGCTTTTTCAAGATGAAAAAATACCAGCTTTAGATAAAACAGTATACACTAAAGATGTCGATAATAATTTTCACAACTCAACTTATAACATTAGAAAAGATACTAAAGGTGCAAAATATGTGATACGTTTAAGTAGCGATGAAATTGTTACAACCACCACTACAACCACTACCACAACTAGCGTTCCAGCAAACACCAACACTTCAACAACTACTACAATTAATTCGCAACCACAAAACCAAATTAATGCACAAACATTTAATCAAACAACTACAACAACGAGCACAAATGGAAATCCTCAAGATATTAATATGGGTGTTGGAATAAACGTTAACGAAACCGAAAATGGTGTTGATATGAATATTAACATGGGAGGAGTTAATGTTAACACAAGCACTAGCGGTAACAATAATGGATTGAATAGTTCAACAAATATGAATACTGGAGGAGTTAATACCTCAACAACTACCTACTCATCTACAACAACAACTACTACTACATCAAGCTCAAACTTAGGAAGTGGTAACAATATGCAAAACACAAATACACAAATTCAACAAAAACCTGTAGAACAACATCAAAAACCAGCTTATGTTTTACCTGGCTATTCAGGTGCAACAGGTTGTCCAATGCCTATGAGTGTTGAAAGTTTTAATACTGCTAAAAGCTCAATTTCTTCAAAATCATTCGAAGATTCAAAACTTACTATTGCAAAACAAATTGTAAATAATAATTGTTTGCTTTGCTCCCAAGTTAAAGAAATTATGATGATATTTGGTTTTGAAGATACTCGTTTAGAATTCGCAAAACTTGCTTATAAACACACGTTTGATATTGGAAATTATTACCAATTAAATGATGCATTTAAATTTGAATCGTCAATTGATGATTTAAATCAATTTATAAATAATGGAAATTAAATTAGATTTCTAAACTAAACGATACTTAATTTATAATTTTCATATTAACTTTCGCTCGCTTCTAGCGAGTGAAAGAGAATGCTTTTGTTAATGAAGCAAAACGAAATCCCGTATGGTTTAAATAAGGCTAAAATATAGATGTTAGCGACAAGCATTATAAAAAACATTACGACAATGAAAATATTAGAATTAAATTTAGAAAAACATTTAACTTCGACTGAATATAATACTTCTCCACATAGGTTTAGTGTTGACGAAACTCCAATTTCGAAAAGAATGATTCCTATAAATTACTCTTGTGACATTTGCAATGAACTTATAACATTTACTCCTGAAAATTTTGAAAAAAAATATAAATCAGCTCATTCAAACTTGACTCCTAATGACAAAATAATTATTGAAGAATATTTAAAAAATAACAATATTAACAATTATTCATTTCTTGACTTTTATTGTCCTAAGTGTAAACAAGCAACTGTAATTTTATTTAATGGTGGACCTTCTGGTTATTGGAGTAATTTCGAATTTAAAATAAAAAACGTTTTGGTCATTAAACATGACAACGTGTAATAAACTCAAATTGACTTTATTGACGTTATAAATGCCAGGCGCTAACACTATGTTAGTATTTGCTTATCAAATTTTTAGGAAATGACGTTTATAGTTAAATTTAAAACGTTTGTGCAGATACAAACGTAGGCAGAGGGTTTTCGCACTTTTCGCCATTGTTGGAGAGAACTCCAACAAATAAAACTATTTCAGATCCTAGTTGTAATTTTTTCGTTTCCTATAAAGTTGGAGATACCTAAAATTTGGGTGGAATTTTAATTTTGATAATAATAATACATAGTCGAACCTTAAAAACCGCATAACATACTTATTAACAATTAGTTGTGCATAA
>JAVHRJ010000035.1:0-1375 GCA_036171595.1 Bacteroidales bacterium | reverse complement strand
TTTAGCCGATGATTTAATGGAGCCTTATCGCCCTTATGTTGATAAAGTTGTGCTTAATGTTATTAAAGAGCATGGCTTAAAAGAAGATTTAACAAAAGACATTAAAGCAATGCTTTTAACAATACCTGCAATAGATGTAATAATGTTCGACGAAAAAAGTCCTTTATTAATTGCAACACAACGCACAGCAAATAGTTTAGTAAAATGTTTTAATGGTGAGCAAAGAAAATTGGTTTATCCGGAATTTTTGTAATTTCGTCATTGCGAGGAACGAAGCAATCTTTCGTCTGTGCGAAGAATGAAGCTATCTAATTATTTATTTAAATAAAAAAATAACGAATAATGAACAACGAATATCGAATAATGAAGTAAAAAAAATATTGTAGAAATTAATAAATACATAAACAATGTGTTATGACAATAAATACAGAACGTTTAAATGCCTATAGAGTTATGTGGACATTAGTTATGTACGACCTACCAACCGAAACAAAAAAAGAGCGACATGCAGCAGCAATGTTCCGAAAAAACATTATGAAAGATGGTTTTACAATGTTTCAATTTAGCATGTATTTACGACATAGCCCGAGTGCCGAAAATGCCGAAGTGCATAAAAAAAGAGTAAAAGCAAGTTTGCCCGAATATGGCAAAGTAGGAATAATACAAATTACCGACAAGCAATTTGGTGCAATGGAAATATATTACGGACAAAAACTTGCCAAACGTCCCGACACACCACAACAATTAGAATTATTTTAAACATTACACGTCATGGCGGGCTTTACCGTCCATCTCAATATTTCTCCCAAATTAGTTTTTTGTAAATTTTAAAGTATTTATAAAACAAAAATAGAATTAAAAAATCCGAGCATTACTCGGATTTTTATTTGATAAACAAGCATTTTTTTAATCGACAAAACAAAGAAAAACTCTTTATTGATAAGCATTTCACTAACAAGTGTTGTTTATCAATATTTCAAAGATACAAAATGAAAGCAAATCACAACTGTATCTCTTACATAATTGTTACTTAATTTGTTGTTTATCAATATTTCAAAGATACAAAATGAAAGCAAATCACAACCCCGATTAAGTGGGCATAAATCCAAGGCAAGTTGTTTATCAATATTTCAAAGATACAAAATGAAAGCAAATCACAACTATAAATATGTTGTTACTACCTGTGCTTAAGTTGTTTATCAATATTTCAAAGATACAAAATGAAAGCAAATCACAACTTAATGATGATGATCTTGAAAAACCTTTTTGTTGTTTATCAATATTTCAAAGATACAAAATGAAAGCAAATCACAACTGAATAAGGAGATTTTACAATAAATTGAAAGTTGTTTATCAATATTTCAAAGATACAAAA
>JAVHRJ010000034.1:0-7029 GCA_036171595.1 Bacteroidales bacterium | reverse complement strand
ATTTTCACCCTAATTCCCTCGGAATGCGAAGTAAACTCAGGTGCATACATACATTGAATACTACTAATTCCATTTGAGAAATCGCCAGCTAAAGTTGCTCGTACAGGATATTCGAACACATAAGTTCCTTTTGGCAAATAACTAAAAAAGAAATTTGTTGAAGCATCTTTTGTGCTTTCGTAATAACCCAATCCATCTTGCCATTTGTATGTTGAGATAACGTTAATTGGTTCGAAACCTGCAGCACGCATATCTTTCATGTGAACATATTGCATTTCGCGGTCAACACGAAGTTCTATTCTTACAATAACTTTATCTCCAACTTTAATATCTGTTCCAGCTTTCACTTCATCCATTGTTTTACCTGCCATTCCCATTTTTTCAATAAAAAGTTTTTTACTAAGTTTAAGAGGTGTTTCATGTGGAGTAATTTTATCTAACTGCTCAAAATATTGCCAATATAAAGAACCCCAACTCACACCCTCATCTTTTTTAACAACAGTTACATTTCCCATTTCGGGTTTAATATCGGAACCTGTCCATGAAGTTTTAATATAACCCGTACCTGCTTCAGCTTTTTGGTCGGGCATGTTTTTCGGGTCTATTTTTATGCTGCCAACTGTTATTTCAATATTTGGTTCAGTTGCAAGCCAATCTGTTCCTCGTAACAAAAGAGCATAAATTGCTTCTGTTGTAGCTTTTGTTGTTTTCCAATCTTGTGTTTGTTTTTGTTTTAACAACCATACTTTCATATCGTCAACTGCTTTTTGGTCGCTCAAAATTTCATCGTAAGCTTCAATTAACAATGCTTGAGTTTCAATTGGAGCCTGCCACCAATAATACCCGCCATTATTTTCTTTCCAATACATTCCCATTTCTTCATTGTTCAACGAAAATTCTTTTAATGAAGCCAATATTTTTGTTGGAATTGTTTTGTCCCCAGTACGATATAACACAAGAGCTATCATTCCTTGCATATATTTGTTTTTTTCGAGCCAGTATTTCTGAGCTTGTCCGCGAAAATATTCGTAAGCTTCTTTACAATTCGATTGAATTTCGAGTTTATCTACAAAATAACTTCTCATATATAAATATTGTATATCAATATCCGATATATGATCTTCTTCCAATTCTTTCTTTGTATAATGTTTTTTCATCCACTCATAATCTTTTCTTGTTTCATTATCGAGATAACGAATACCACGTTGAACCATATTCCAAGCTTTATAATCCTTGTTCACATCAACAACATTTAAATGATTTAAATGAGCAAAACCTGTAACAATATGCTGTGTAATATATCTATCATCAGGCATGCCAGGGAACCACATAAAACCTCCATTTGAACACTGAAGTTTTTCTAATTTGGTGAAAGCTGAATTAAGATTATTCGACATCGTATTCAAATCAAAAAGTAAACCTATTCTATGTTTTCGGGTTGTTTCATCTTTTGCATCTAGCACCCAAGGTGTTTCCTGCAAAAGAACATCTTTTAACTCTTGATTTTTCTCAAGATTTGATAATAAAGCTTTTGAATCGGGAGTATTTTTCCATGAATCAAATACCGCTTTAATTTTTGGCGATGAATTAGCAATATGCGATGCAAGTTTATTACCGTAATAACGTGAAAAAACTTGTTCGGCACATTCATAAGGATATTCAATAATATAAGGCAACGCCTGAACAGCGTACCATGCAGGATTTGCTGTAAATTCTAATGTAATTTTCTGATGTTTTAAAGTTGACGAAGAACCTGAATTCAATAATTTTGTAAATGTAAAATTCTTTGTGGTTTTTCCACGAATTGGCAAAGGCATTGATTCTGTTACTAACATTCTATTTGTTAAAATAGGGATCACATTTTCTTCTCCATCACTAAATTTTCCAGCTTTTGCAACAATTTTACAAGTTAATGCTTCTATTCCTTCGGGAACATTTAATTCCCATGAAAGGTTTGCAGATTGTCCTTTTTTTACAGCAAAACTTAACTTTGCGTTTTTATTTCCAAAAAGAATATCAACTGGGCTATTTGTTATAGCATCGTACAAATATAATTGTGCTTCTCCAACTGATTCATTATCGCCCATATTTGAAACTTTTGAAGAAATAACAATTTTATCATTTTCACGCATAAAACGTGGCAAATTAGGCATCACCATTAACTCTTTTTGAGTTACAAGTTCATTTGTTACGGTTCCAATTCTTAAATCTTTTGTATGTGCCAGACCTAACATTTTCCATTTTGTTAATGCTTCGGGAACTTTAAAAGATATAATAATTTCACCTTTTTCATTTGTTTGTAAATTTGGAAAGAAAAATGCTGTTTCATTAAAATTTTTTCTTGCTTGCACTTGTCCTAAATTACTTTCACCAGTACCTTTAATGCCTCTTTGATCGCGTTCCAAATCTTTTAACGCTCCAGTACTGCCCATTGGCAAATTTGTAATTTCTGCATTTTTATCGCATGAAACTTTTGAAACTGTTGTAACATCAGATTTATATGCTTGTTTTTCTTCAGCCATTCCTGGCGAATCTTTTGCAGATTGTTCATTTGCCATTAACATATCTCCGCCTCTTATTCCATCATCCATCCATCCATAATAACTATTGCGCGAATAAAAATAATTTTGCAAACCAAACATATCTAAATAATCGTAATAACGTGTATAATAATACGCAGGCTCATTAAATGCAATTTGTGCTAATGCTGAGTTTGCATTCGAAAATGCTTGTCCTGGCGACCAATAAAGATTTGTGTAATCGCCTGGATACAATGACAAACTCCAGTTTTGTGGTCGAAATGCATCAAGTGATGCATCGTATAAAGTTGCTACCATTTCGGCAGCTACTTTATCGCCTTTTTTGCCTTTTACAAGAATTTTCCACTCTTCTTGTTCGCCCGGATAAAGTTTATTCCTGAATGATTCGAAAGTTATATCAAGCTCTTTATTAGAATATGGTACTGCAACTAAGTCGTAAAAAGTATTTGAACGGTTGTTACGAACTGAAGTAAAGTGCACAGAAAAATTACCACGTTGTTCTTCGGTAATAGGAATTTCGATTAACTTTTGCTCGTTGTTTAAAGTTAGCCATTCGCTTTTTACAATTTTTCCTTTATGTTCAATTTCGTATAAAATTTTAGAATTGGCTTCTGACGAACCAATTAAATATTTAGCCTTCTCGCCTGGCTCACATGTATTTTTTACTGAAGCAAACCAACCAGTTGTTGCATAAGGCATTTTTGCTGAAATTGGATTATATAAAATCAGGTAATTCTGAAATTTAACATCTTCACCAAAATTATCTTTCGAAGTAATTTCAACATAATAATATCCTTGTTCCCAATCTTTTATATTTAACAGTTTAAGTTTTTTAGAAATTTTTGTGTTAAAATCTGACTCAAATACTTTTTTACTTTTTGCCCAATTTACAGGGTTTTCCTCGTTTTTATATGGTAACTGTGGAAACAATTTATTAAATTCGGTTTCCGACATTTTATAAACATCGGGCAAATCCCAGCTTCTGGTTTTATACTCTTTAGATGGTTGAGTTAACTTGTATATTGTTATTTGCCCTGTTGCATTTACATCATTACCATTAAGATTTTTAGAGCTTATTTCGATATCATCCGTTTCCGAAACATTAATATTTCCATACCAATTAGTTCCTAAAACTAACGATTTATATCCAACGTTTATACTTGTTAAAGTACTTCTTGTTTCGCCATTAATATCAACAACATCGGCAGAAATAGAGTATGTAAATGCAGGTGAAAATTTTGCGTCAACATTTAAATCAGGTTTTGCTTCAAACTCAATATTGAATTTACCATCAGCATCGGTTGTAGTTGTTCCGTAAGTCATTACAGTTTCAGAACCTAATGTTGGATACGACCACCAATACCACCAACGATATGGAAAATAAGTTTTTCGTGTAACCCTATAACTTACTTTTGCATTATCAATTGATGAACCTGCATAAGCCTTTGCCTGTCCCGAAACTTTAACCATGTTATTTAACCTATAAGTTTCTTTTAAAGTATCGAATGCAACTTCAAATTTCGGACGTTTATATTCTTCAACCGAAAAAGATTGTGTTCCATATCCACCTGCCGAAATTGTCATTTGACCGTTTAAACCACCCGAAGGCAAAGTAAAAGTTCCTTGAATACTCCCGTATTCATTTGATGTTAATGTAACATCTTCTACCTTTTGATAATTTACATCGTATAATGTTACGGTTGTTTTAAAATTCGGAATTATTTTATTTGTTGCTCCATCGGTATTTATTACAATCCCCTTAAAATAAAGAGTTTGTCCTGGACGGTATATTGAACGGTCGGTAAAGAAATAAATTCGTGGAGTTATTTTCGAGTCATAACCATAATACCTATATTGATAAAATGATTCGTCAGTTACCAACTTATCGTTACCTTTTGTTAATTCTACAAAATAGTAACGATAATCTTTTGGTGCAGGAACAGAAAATTTACCATTTGCATCAGTTATAAATGATGCCGATTTGTAATAATCGTAAGCTTGCAAAACATAACTATAATCCTCTTTCCACAACTGTGCATTTACATTTTGTTCTGGAGCACCAGTTTGACGATTTAATATTATAAAATCCATTTTCTCGTTGTTAAACCTACGACTTAAATACGACAGGTTTGTAACATTAAAATATGCATAACCATATTCGTTTTTATCCCATTTAAAATCTTTTCTACTGCTTGCTATTACAAAATATTGTCCAATTGGCATTGCTGGCATTGCAAATTCAGTTGAATACTCTTGATAATCGGCACTATCCGGAACTCCAATTGCAAATGTTTTTACAGGATTTTTTTTAATGTAGTACGAAACTAAAGTGCTATCGTAAATATTTCTCGTTTTTTTTCTGTCGATGAGCCAATCAATTTTAACAATTCGAAAATATAAACTATCAATATTTTTGTAGTTTAAACGGGCAAGAATTGCTTTATCGGGCGACTGATTTTTCTCAACAACAAAATCGAATGATTTAACAATAATTTTATTTTTTAATGCAAGGCAATTTGTTGCTCCTTCGGTATTCGGATATTTTTTAATTCCTTCTTCAGCTATAGCAAAAGATTTTTTTAAATATTCTTTGTATTTTGTTTTAACATTAGGCTGATATGTTACTCCTTGCTGATAATAAAGCTCACCCAAGTTCCAAGTTATATCTGCACAAACCGAATCACCATCAAATTTATCTTTTAAATCAAGCAAAGAAATAGTATAAAGTGAATCTTTTTGCGATAGCACAGAATTATCGTAAACAAATTTCAATCGCTTTAAATCGGCATCAACTAAAGCATATTTTTTGTCGTCGTTATTATGAAAAGCTAATAGTTTTTGAAATGTTATAAGTGCCTGAAATTTTAACGACAAACTGTCTTTACACTGAATTTTATAATTTGAAAAACCTTTATAATCAAGAAATAAATTTTCGTCGATTAAATTAAATTCATAAGATGGGCGGGTAATTCCTGCTTCTGAATTCATATAAAAATCAATAGCCCTGTTTGCAAGAAAATCGAAAAGTGTTGGGCGATATAATCTTGAATTACTATATGTTACAAGAATGTCATCATAAATACCCAAGCCTGTTCTCTGTAAACTATCAATATTTTCGAGCGAAAGCTGGTAGTATTTTATGCTTTCTTCTATTAATTTTTTAGCATCCCAGGTAGCAATATCATCGGGTCTAAAATTACCTGTGTTTGTTCTTTGATAAATTGTATATCTGTTTTGAGAATAATATTGCCAGAAAAAATCGCCAAGTATTGAGTGTAACACTGGCTTTAATGGAAATTTTGCACTATCGGCTTCGGCTTTAAGTTTTAAAATACTGTTTACAGTTCCGTTTTCGTCGGTTAGTAAAGCATATTTAGTTTTATGTAATAACGCTTTTACAATTTGAGCATAATTATTTTCTTTTTTTGCTCGTGCATAAATTTGTTCAACCATTTCGAGTGCAGATTGCGGTAAACCTTTACTTTCAAAATCGGCAACTTGTTTCCAGGCATCTAAATACGAGTCGCCTTTTTTAAAAACTATTGGTTCTTTAGTTACATTTAAATTTGTAATAACTATTGCCGAAGCAGTTGCAAATACAGCAAGAAATATAATTACTGTAAAAAAACTTTTTGATTTTGTTGACATATTTTTTAATTGTTGGTTTTACGTATATTTTTATTTTTGCCACAGATTACACAGATTGAAAATTTATTTAGTTATTGGTTATTAATTGATTTGCAATCAATGATATATATTTGTTTTTTTAACATTTTAAATCAGTTGAAAAATTAAAAATCAAAACGTAAGATGCAGGTTTTTTAAAATTCCATAAAATTATCTCATAAATTTATCCAAAATTATGAAATAGGCAAAATTTATAGAAATATTTAACGGAAAACTTATAAAGTTATATATTTGTAATTATTTATCGTTGAACAAGTTGGCGACAGTATAATATGTTATTTTTTTAAAGCTTTAATATCTTTTTCTATTTCATTCAAACTTTAAGTTGCCCAAATTCTGAATTGTGCGCCTTGAGGTGCTTTTTGCTGAAATTCGGAATTTCCGAATTTCTTCAAACTCAACGATTCTTCAAGTTCGCCATCTTTAAAAATGTTTTGAATATGCTCATTAATAGTTGATTTAGCTTTACCAAAAAGCAATCCCATTTGGTCTTGAGTAAGCCACACTTTTCATCTTCTAAACGAACATCTATTTTAACATTCCCATTAGCTGCTTGATATATAAGTATTTCTCCGGTTTTCATTAATATAAATTGTTTCGATTTTTATTGTGTAAAATTAAAATCATTTAAATAAAATTACTATTCAATTCCTAATTGTAAAAAATGATTTTCAGATTTTTCCTTCTTCAATTCTTTTTAAATGGCAAAATGCCAATTCGTTAGTTTTTTCATCTCTTAAATGCAAACCGTTTCCTTCGCAATATTTAAACGAATCGCAGTCGGCACATATTCCTGTTTTTG
>JAVHRJ010000033.1:0-7055 GCA_036171595.1 Bacteroidales bacterium | reverse complement strand
TAATTTATTTATTGTTTTTCTTTTCCAACTTTTCGTCTCTTTCCAGTAATTTCATAAGATATTCTTCAATTTGTTCCGGAGCCAAACGTTTGGCGATGATTTTTTTATCTTTATCAAGAACTATTAATACGGGCGTACTTGAAATATCATAAAGCTCTTTGTATTTGTAGTCATATGGATTCCACACATTCATCCACTCATAGAGTTCGTGTTCATTCACAAATTTTATCCATTTCTTTTTCCCCTCTACACCGCCAAGCATATGCACGGCAAATGTTTCTACACCTCGTGATTTTAGTTTCTTTTGCACTTCATACAGTTGAGGAATCTGTTTTTTGCAATGACCACAATCGCATTCCCAAAAGGCTAGAATCGTATATTTTGCCTTAATATTATATAAATCAACAAATGTACCGGCATGAGGATTTGCAGCAGCTGCTGTATCGGTTTTTGCCTGAATAAAATGTTCTGTTGGTAACCATAGCATTTTTAAATTAGGTGCCTGTTTCCCCAATAACAAAGGCTTTAATTTTTTAATTCTGTCTTTTAATTTATTTGTGAAAGTTGTGTCGCTCCATGTGGCATCCGGGAGATAATATTTTTCACCTATATGAACGTAAATAGCATCGAATCCCATTATTTGGCTCGATGCGTAATGGTTAAATAAAGTGATCAGCATAAAGCGATACAAATCTTTGTCTTTCTTTGATTTTTCAAGGAGCATGTCGCAATCTTTTATGATTGTATCTGGAATTTGAGGAATAACTTTTTCTATATATTTTTTAATTTTTTCCTCATAAATTGGGGTGCGTAATAATCTTGAATCAGTAATGTCAAAATTATCGAAAAAATGGGATCTGTAGAACCTATATTGAAATGCGGAATCAAGTATTTTTCCTGTAGCATCTTTTGGCGATTCCGGAACGTCAATCTCCTGCGTAGCTTTAATGAATTTTGCAAAGAATGTTCCATCATTATCCTTTATTGCTTTCCAAGTAAATTCTTTTACTTCTTTACTAATTGCCTCTAATTGTTTTTGTAAATCTTTCTTCTCTTGTTCATCTTTATTATCTTTTATTTTCGAACTAAGATCTCCGGCAATTTTTTGTTTTTCAATCATGTATTTTTGGTACTGAAAAAATGCAATATTTTCAGGAGAATCTTTTATTTTCATATTGTTTGTAAAATCCGTGGTATCATTTTCAATAGAAAATTTTTGATTGTCGCCCAGTAAGATATCTATGTATCTTGAATTTGGCAAGAAAATAAAATACATTCCTCCCGGCAGTGGATTTTTACCTTTAAAAACACCGCAGCCTTTTTTATCAAGTTTTATCGTATCATCGGGGTAGAGTTTGTCATTAAAATGATGCCCTAACATCAAATCAACATTTGAAAGATTATTGATTTTTACTTTTATTTCATAACCCTGTGAAAAAGAGTTCTTGCAGAAAAAAATCAAAAATGCTAATACAACAAAAAGTAAACGTGTTTTCATAAAAATCCAGTTATTTTAAAATGATTTAATAACGGTGCAAATATAAAACTATTGTAGTATAATATAAAAAAGTAAAAGCAGGGAATTGTTAAAATTGTTAAAAAGAATAGAATACTTGTCCAAAAAAGAATTACTGAACTTTTACAAACTTTTTAAGATAAATAGAGTTATTTATCTGAATTTTAAAGAAATATGTTCCCGCATGCAGTCCAATATCACTAGTATTAACAGTGAACATATAATTTCCCTGTGATTGTTTGTTACTAACAACTGTATAGATTTTATTACCCAGTAAATTATACATTTCAATTCTAACATTTGCCGGATTATTGAGGGAATATGAAATATTCAAATTATCCTTATGAGGGTTAGGATATATAAGCACTTCAACTGAATTACTATTGATGATTGGCACAAATATCTGACTGGTATCAATTTGACCATTATTATAAGTAGTATCCACAATAAAGTTTAATCCTGTATAAATCGTATCTGTTGGAGTTACATGGAATAAATATGTGGAAATTTGTGGAAATCCGGGGATATCAACACGTAAAGAATATGTTGTATCGGGCAAACCTGAAAATTCATAGAACCCAGATTCGTCTGTTTGTGTATTTAAAATTGGTTCATCATCTGGCTCCAACTCAATATAAATTTCACCGCCAGTTACCGGGTTTCCTATTGCTTTTGCATCGGACTTATAAATTCCCTTTTGGGTAGCTCCCTTTAACGAACCAGTTGAAGCATAAGATAAAGTTCCGCTCACTGTTCCTTTACCATTCAATAATGCTGGCCACTCAACCATATGAATATTCGCTTGCCTGCTCAATCCGCAAGCAAGGTGAATAACAGATGCAGAGTCCCATTTTCCGGTTATTCCATTTTCTTTAAAATAACTGTTGGCCAAATGTTGATGTTCATTTCCAGTTAACTTAACTTTAAGAATATAATTATCAGGAGGAACATTTGTTACTATGTATGAACCATCAGATCCAATCATTGATGTGCTGTGGCTCATGTCAAAACCACCGTGATTGTGTTCAGTAGTTGAATAAACAAGAAGATCTGCACCATTGCTGTTAATCACACCTTGAGAATAACTGATTATTCCAAATATTGAAGGATTGTTTCCAGATGAGCCAATGTTTACAAAAGAAGTCGCCGTACAGCCAATGTTATCTCGAACCACTACGCCATTATAACCCTGACAAAGACTATCAGCCAATAAAGTAATTTCCCCATTTGACCAGGTTATGTGGTATGGAGCAACACCTCCCGAAATTGAAATTTGTGCCGATCCATTACATGACATACTGCAAAGGGCATCTGTTGTTGTAACAACATTTATTGAAGGAGCATTGTCATCATTAATGATGACTGGCTTCACTGCTTTACAGTTTTTAAAATCTGTTATGGTAACCATATAAACCCCGGCAGCAAGATTGTATAATGTGTCACTGCCTGAAGAATATTGATAAGGCGGTGTACCTCCATCAACATTAATAATTGCGAAACCAGTAGATAACCCACAAGTAGCATTCAATTCAAAAGCACTTGGCTGTGGCATTTCATTTACAATCACTTGCTTTGATATTGAACTGGAACAATTATTTGCATCGGTGTACGAGTAAATTATACTGTTTGAGCCTAAATTTGCATTAATTGGATTAAACAAGTTACCATCGACGCCGTTTCCTAAAAATTCTCCTTCAGGAGAATGATTTGCAACCAATAAAACAGAGGAATCTGTCATGCAATATTCTGCTGCTAATCCATTAAAATTAACCACTGGAAGAGGATTCACAATTAGATGACTTTGATTGCTGGTGTTTTGTCCGCAAAGATTTGAAACAACACACTTATAATAACCAGTATCAGCAAGAGTTGCTTGTATAAAATGTAAGGTGTCCAATACTGCTGTTGGAAGCAATACATCATTTTTGTACCAATTATAAGTAAAAGGAGGTGTACCACTAACCTGTGCAATAAAATCCACAACAGAACTTTGGCAAACCGTTGTATCGATTGAAAAAACAATAGCAACAGGTGTTTCACATAATTGATATTTCGCTAGAAAAATATCTTCGTTTCCTTGTGCAACGATTCCGGGAAGAGTACCAAAAGATGCAGCATCTTTAAAATAACCGGTAAAGTAATATCCATCAGAAGCATCAACGGCAATACCATACCCAAAATCATCTTGCGCACCTCCCGCTTTATATGCCCAATTACAATTGCCTGCATTATCAAATTTTGAAATAAAAATATCCTGAAGACCAGTACTGGTAAGAGAAATACCATTTCCAAAATCAGTTGCATTTTCAAAATGACCCGTTAAAAAACTTGCACCATCGGGTTGCGTAAACAAACCATAAGCCACATCAAAGCCTGTACCCCCAATTTCTTTTGCCCATTGACAAATACCCTGTGGGCTATATTTCACAAAACAAATATCATGATCTCCTGCGCTGTTTAAACCGATTCCATTTCCGAAATCAACATTACCGGCAAAAGTTCCAATCATATAAACATTCCCCAAATTATCTGATGTAACACTTTTTCCATAATCGTCAAGAGAATTCCCAATCATTTTTGTCCACAAAAAATTACCTGTAGGATCTAATTTTGAAACAAAAATATCAGATTGCCCAACTCCATGCATTGTATCATTTCCAAAAATAGATTCAAACTCCATGTATCCGGTTAATAAAACATTCCCTGCATTGTCTAAACTAAGACCATTCCCATGCTGCGTATAGGCTCCTGTTGCATTATTTACCCATTGGCACTGACCGGCACTGTTGTATTTGGCAACATATAAATCCCTGCCGGCTACAGTATGAATTGCGATGTAATGCCCATCTCCAAAATAAGTTGAATCAACAAATGGACCAGTAGTAAAAATATTTCCCGAATTGTCGGCAACCACAGAATAGCCCCAACTATCACCCGAACCGGTAATTTGTTTTACCCAAATGCAATTGCCCAGCGTGTCATATTTTGCAAGATAAGCATCCTGCGCACCAGTATTCATGAGCATTTGTCCGTTTCCAAAAGCAATCGCTAATGAAGAAAAATATCCAGTAATTATTAAGTTTCCCTGATTATCTGATGCGATACCCCGAGCCTGGTCAGATCCAGTTCCTCCAGCAGATTTTGCCCATTTACATACACCATTTTTGTCAAATTTTGCAATAAAAATATCATCACTACCATAACTGGCTAAAACAATTCCATTTCCAAAATTACAAGAATTATTAAAAAAGCCGGTTATATATGAATTGCCATTATTATCGACAGAAATGCTATAACCATAATCTGTCCCTGTAGAACCAATGCTCGATACCCAAGCCGGAACAACAGATTGCCCAATAGCCAGATATGAACAAAACAAAAGAAAAATTATTGCAGAGAAAAACCTCATTGTAGATTGCTTGCTTAAACATTTAATAAGCAAAGATATGAAACTTAAATAACAAATAAAATTTTATTAACAAAAATATTAGATTATTTTTGAAAACTCAAGCAACGAAAAAATTATGTCAGGGAAAAACGGAAACTATGTTGAAATAGAAATATTCTACTTCAAAAAACTTATTGACAAAATATTTTCTTTGCTATTAACTACTCTTAACATCCTTAAAAAGCGATTTTTAATTTTAATAATCGCCTTGGTAATAGGAATTTCTTTTGGATTTTATAATTTTAAAACTGCTCGATTTTTTTATGAAACACATCTTACAGCAACTACAGCCATTGTTCCAAATATAATTATTTCAAGAATTACAAATAACCTCGATACAATAATTGATTCCGGCAGTTCTGATATTTTGGCTAATGTTTTGAAAATAAAAAATACAGATGCTCAAAAAATAATTCATATCTGTGCGAAAGAAGTATATAAAACTGATACTGCATTTAAAGCAATAATTAGCCTTGAGCATGTTGATTTTGTTATACAAACATATGATAGTTCAATAAATTCTTTGGCAAAAGAAAGACTGCTTTCATACCTTGAAACCAATTCCTACGTAAGCAGAAGGTTTGAAATTTACAAAAAAGAATATTTTGAACTGATTTCAAAAATTGACCAACGTCGGTTTAAATTATCAAAAGATAGTACAATGAGTTTTTTAAGAACCTTAGGAACAAAAAAAGAAATAGAAAGATTACTCCCTGATGAATTTATGCATTTGATGGAAGAAAATATGAACTATGAAAAATCAATTGAATTAAAGCGTCCGATTGAAATTATTGACGAGTTTACTGTTAAAAAATCGCCAAAATACAGAATGATTTTTATGTATTGGAAATTTTCTTTAATAATTGGGATTTTAATAATAGGACTCCTTGAACTCTATAAACGTTCCTCCAAACCATTGCAGACCTGATATTTTTTTATTTGCATAATTTTATGATTTATCAGGATAAAAAGCCCTGAAAAAAAGAAAGGAACCAGTGGAATTTTAAATCTGGTTAATGCACCAAAATTTGAAGATGTTAGTCCAACAAAAAATGCGAACGTTATTGAGAAAACCATCAATACCATGACCAATTGATTTGAAAAAATCTCTTTCACGATTAGCCATGGTCCCACAAAAAGAATTACAAAAATAATAAGCAACGAAAGAAGTAAATTTTCAATACTCGACATCAACATCAATAAGTTTTTTACTTCCCAGAAAAATGGTCTGTTTAAACCAGTAACAACGGCACTTGGGAATTTCTGCAAAATTCCAGGAATACTTTTTTCTACTTTTCCCAGGTCATAACTACTGTTCCCTTCAAGTTTCATTGCTTCTTTAAAAGTTATCAGATTGCCAATTACTACATCCATATCAGCATATTGCCCACCCATAATGCTAAACGAATAATCTAAAATAAAACTTCCCGAAACAAATAACATTACTGAAATAACCGGAAACAAAATGGCTCTAACAAGAATACTTCTAAGTTTATTAAAAATGTAAAAAGCATAACTTACAAACAGAGCGAAAATTAAGGGAAAAAGTATGTAAGGCTTTATTAATGCTAAAACATATATACTAACAATCAGAATCAAAATATACAAAAATTTAAACCTTTTACTAATAAATAATCGATAAAAACAATAAAAAATGGATAAGGCTGCTGCATGTGTATATGTATCCTTTAAAATGCCTGACCCCCAAAAAAGAACCGATGGAATAAAGAGACAAGCAATAGCAAATTCAGTTTTTAATTTCGGATAATTTTCACATAAAAGCAAATAAAATTTCCAGGTTGCTAGAAAACTTGCTACAGAAACAAGAATAGTTGTAGTAAGAAATCCATTAAAACCGAAAATAGCAAATAGACTTGTAAGCCTTATTGTAGTAGGTATGGCTAAACTTGAAGCTACAGATTGCACAAAAAACTTTGAAAAATATGAAGAAGGTGAGATATATAGTGTATTTTTTAATTCCACTGCCCCATGAAAATACCAGTAAGAATCAGAGTTTCCTGCACCATAGAATGTATTGTAAACAACACAAAAAGCAATAGCTGCTAAAATTTTAGCAGCTATTCCAATAAT
>JAVHRJ010000032.1:0-1385 GCA_036171595.1 Bacteroidales bacterium | reverse complement strand
TTTTGCAACCTTTTAGGAGAGGTGGGTGAGTGGCTGAAACTAACAGTTTGCTAAACTGTCGTACTGAGTAATCGGTACCGGGGGTTCGAATCCCCCCCTCTCCGCAATAATTTTTTCGAATACACAAATCCTGATAGCTTTAAAAATCAGGATTTTTTATTTATTTTATCACACACACAAATTTATTGTAGATTAACAAAATAATATAGCTAATAAACAAAATCATTTATATTTTTGTTTATTAATTTAAATTATATAAAATGAATGAAATTAAAATTAAAATATACGGTATATTACCATTAACTCGCAAACAATTTTTAGTTGGTTATACTATTTTCTTTGTCTTATTTACATTAGCAATTGTATATTTTTTTATTTTTCCTGTTGAAAGTTCTCCAATAAACGCTTCGTTTTTCGAAAAACTTTTTTCTGATTACTTAATTCTTACATGTTTATTTTTTTTAATTTGGATTGTTATTGAGGGTTTATTTTATTGGGATAAGTTTGTTAAGGCACAATATAAACTAATCGAAAATCAAAAAAATGAAATTGAGATTAGCAATCAACATTTAAATCAGCATAAAGAAGAGATTGAAAATCAACGCGATGAAATTACTTCGCAACGCGACGAAATTGAAGCACAGCGTGACACAGTGATGTCGCAAATGGAAATAATTTCGCATCAAAAAAAGGAGCTAACACAAAGTATTGAATATGCTTACAGAATTCAGTGTGCATTGTTACCGCCAGATAATTATATTAAAAAATGTCTTCCAAATAGTTTTATTTTGTACATGCCAAAAGATGTTGTAAGTGGCGACTTTTATTTTGTTGAGCAAACTGCTGGTTATACAATTGTTGCTGCTGTAGATTGCACCGGACATGGTGTACCTGGAGCAATGATGTCGGTTATTGGTTATAATTTATTAAATCAGGCTGTTAAAATAAATCGTATTTCTAAACCGTCTGAAATATTGGCTTTTCTTGATGTTGGAGTAACTGAAATATTACGCCAAGCTCATAATGAAAGTGGTGTAAAAGACGGAATGGATTTATCTGTTGTTTGCATTGATAATCAGATGCGTACATTTGAATATGCAGGAGCATACAATTCTATTTATTATGTTCATAATAACGAATTAACTGAAGTTAAAGCCGATAAATTTCCAATTGGTGTTAATGAAGATGAGGTAGGAGATGTATATACAAACAATGGATTGCCAGTTGTAAAAGGCGATATGATTTATCTTTTTTCTGATGGATTTGCCGATCAGTTTGGCGGACCAAAAGGTAAAAAGTTTAAATATAAACAATTAGAGGAGGTATTAGTAAGTGGTTCTTTTGAATCTGTAGAAAATCAAAAAGAACTACTTAAACAAAAGTTT
>JAVHRJ010000031.1:0-7075 GCA_036171595.1 Bacteroidales bacterium | reverse complement strand
TTGGAAACGACAGTGTTTGCATGGTTTTAGGCG
This sequence comes from Bacteroidales bacterium, assembly GCA_036171595.1. Classification (GTDB taxonomy): domain Bacteria; phylum Bacteroidota; class Bacteroidia; order Bacteroidales; family GWA2-32-17; genus GWA2-32-17. Next base: position 7,042 of record JAVHRJ010000031.1, on the reverse strand, counting down.
ATAATATTTTTTATGGATATGGATTTAGAAAAGTATTAAAAGAGGCAGCGGAAATAAAATCTGGTGCAGTTGTTTTTGGTTATTATGTAAAAGATCCAGAAAGATATGGAGTAGCAGAATTTAACGATGATGGAAAAGTTATTAGTTTGGAAGAAAAACCAAAAAATCCAAAATCAAATTATGCTGTAACTGGACTTTACTACTATTCCAACGATGTTGTAGAAAAAGCAAAAAATCTAAAACCATCGTCTCGTGGCGAACTAGAAATTACCGATTTAAATAAATTATATTTAAATGAAAATCGTTTAGGTGTTAAATTGTTAAGCAGAGGAATGGCTTGGCTCGACACAGGAACACACGAAAGTTTATTACAAGCATCAAACTTTATTGCAACTATTGAAGAACGACAAGGGTTAAAAGTTGCATGCATTGAAGAAATTGCTTTCCGCGAGGGTTTTATTAACAAAGAGCAATTGCTTAAACTTGCCGAGATTTATAAAAAAAATCAATATGGAGAATATTTGTTTCAAATTGCAAACGAAAAAATTATAATATAATACATGAAAATAATTGAAACATTTATTAAAAATTTAGTAGTTATTGAACCAACTGTTTTTGTTGACGAGCGTGGATATTTTTTTGAATCTTTTAATGAAAAACAATTTGCAAATTTTGGTTTAAATTATAACTTTATTCAAGATAATGAATCTAAATCAACTTATGGTGTAATTCGTGGATTGCATTATCAATTAGAACCTTATGCACAAGCCAAACTTGTTAGAGTTTTGCAAGGTTGTGTATTTGATGTAGCTGTTGATTTGCGTAAAAATAGTCCTACATTTGGAAAATGGTTTGGGCAAGAATTAAGTTCCGATAACAAATTGCAATTACTTATTCCACGTGGATTTGCTCATGGGTTTTCGGTACTGTCAGAAACAGCAATATTTATATACAAATGCGATGGTTTGTATAATAAAGAAGCTGAACGTGGAATAAACATAAATGATAAATTCCTGTCAATTGATTGGAAAGTCAACATTAACCAAAGTATTATTTCAGAAAAAGACATAAAACAACCACTTTTTAATAATGCAGAATATAATTTTATTTAATATATGGCAAACATACTTGTAACAGGCTCAAATGGACAACTCGGTAGTGAAATAAAAGGATTAAAAAGCGAGTTTAATCATTTAAATTTTATTTATACTGATGTAAATGAATTAGATATAACAAATGTTCCAATACTCAAACAATTTTTTAATAATAACAAAATAAATTATATTATTAATTGTGCCGCTTACACCGCTGTAGATAAAGCTGAAACTGATATTCGTAATGCCGAAAAAATAAATGTTACCGCAGTTTCAAACCTTGTAAAACTTGCTGCAAATTATAAAATTAAATTCTTTCATATTTCAACCGATTATATTTTTGATGGTGAATCAAAAACACCATACACCGAAACATCATCACCAAACCCACAATCGGTTTATGGTAAAACAAAATTACGTGGCGAAATTGAAGCTAGCCGTTACACACAAAGTATAATTTTAAGAACCTCATGGTTATATTCTTCATTTGGAAATAACTTTGTAAAAACAATGTTAAAACTTGGAAGTGACCGCGACGAAATTTCTGTTGTAAACGATCAAATTGGTTGCCCAACTTATGCTGTTGATTTAGCAAGAGTTATTCTTCAAATTATTTCAATTTCTGAAGAAAAAAAAGATGCATTTAAACCAGGAATATATAATTATTCCAACGATGGTGTGTGTAGTTGGTTTGATTTTGCTACTGAAATAATGAAAATTGCTAATTTAAAATGCAAAGTTAAACCAATTGAAACAATAGAATATCCAACGCCAGCAAAACGCCCATTGTATAGCGTTTTAAATAAAAACAAAATAATAAAAACATTTAATATTGAAATTCCTCAGTGGCAGGATAGTCTTGAAATTTGCTTAAAAAAATAATTATGATAAATACGAATCTTGAAATAGCAACAAAAAAGGCCAAAAAATGGTTGCAGAGTAATTTCGATACCGAAACTTGCCATCAAATTAAAGAATTATTAAATAACCCACAAGAATTAATAGAAGCTTTTGCAAGCGATTTAGAATTTGGAACTGGCGGATTACGTGGCATTATGGGTGTTGGCACAAACAGAATGAATATTTATACAGTTCAAATGGCAACACAAGGTTTTTGCAATTATATAAATAAATGTTTTTTAAAACAAAAAGATTTAAAAATTGCAATTGCTTATGATAGTCGCAATAATAGTAAGGTTTTTGCCGAAGTAACTGCAAATGTTTTCTCTGCTAACGGGTTTAAAGTTTTTATTTTCGAATCGCTACGTCCAACTCCAGAATTATCGTTTGCTGTTAGAAATTTAAAATGTGTTGGCGGTGTTATGATTACTGCATCACATAACCCAAAAGAATACAATGGTTATAAAGCTTATTGGTCAGATGGCGGTCAACTTGTGCCCCCACACGATAAAAATGTAATTACTGAAGTAAATGCAATAAAGTCGTTTAGCGATGTTAAAAATAATAAAATACCTGAATCAATTACATTTTTGGGCAAAGAGTTTGACGAAATTTATGTGAACGAAATAATTAAAACTCTCCTATCTCCAGCTTCAATAATAAAACAACACGATTTAAATATTGTTTACACACCTATTCATGGTACTGGAGTTGAGCTTGTTCCAATGACACTAAAGAAAATCGGTTTCACAAATGTACATATTGTTAAAGAACAAGCTACTCCTGATGGGAATTTTCCTACTGTAATAAGTCCAAATCCCGAAGAAAAAGCCGCATTGAATTTAGCGTTAGAACTTGCTAAAAAAATTGATGCAGACCTTGTAATGGCAACCGACCCAGATGGCGACAGAGTTGGAGTTGCAGTAAAAAATTCAGAAGGCGAGCATATCCTTTTAAATGGAAATCAAACCGCAACAATTTTAACATATTATATGTTAAGCAAATGGAAAGAAAATAAAAAGTTTAAAGGTAACGAGTATATTGTTAAAACAATAGTTACAACAGAACTTATTGCAACCATTGCCAAAGATTTTAATGTTGAATATTTCGATGTCCTCACTGGTTTTAAATATATTGCAGAAGTTATTCTCGAAAACGAAGAGAAAATGAAGTATATATGCGGTGGCGAAGAAAGTTATGGGTTTTTAGTTGGCGATTACGTTCGCGATAAAGATGCCGTTTCGGCTTGTGCTATGCTTGCCGAATGTGCTGCTTGGGCAAAAGATCATGGAAAAACACTATATAACTTACTATTAGAGATTTATTGCAAATATGGCTTTTATAAAGAATCTTTGTTATCAATAACAAAAAAAGGTATTGATGGTAAAGAAGAAATAAAAAAGCTAATGAAAAATTTCAGACAAAACCCTCCTACCTCAATAGCATCTTCAAAAATCACATGCATGAAAGATTATCAGTTACAAATTTCACATGATTTTACAAATGGCTCAAAAACTACAATTGAGCAACCAAAATCTGATGTTTTACAATTTATTACAACAGATGGTTCAATTATTTCTATTCGCCCGTCGGGAACCGAACCTAAAATTAAATTTTATTTTGGAGTAAAAGAAAAATTAGCCTCACCACAAGAATTTAATGAAGTTAGTAAAAAGCTCGATTATAAAATCGAAAACATTATTAATTCATTAAATATAAAATGATTATAACGTTATGTTTTTATAATTTTCTCGTAATTTGAGATACTTTTTTCATATTGGATATAATGGTAGCCATTATCGTGGCTGGCAAAGGCAAAAGGGAGCGATAAGTATTCAGCAAGTATTCGAAGAAAATTTAAGCATGGTTCTTAAAAACCATGTTACTTGTATTGGTTGTGGCAGAACAGATGCAGAAGTACATGCAAATCAATTCTTTTTTCATATTGATGTAATTGAAAAATGGAATTTCGATTTACTTTCGCGTTTAAACATAATGTTACCCAGAGATATTGCAGTTTTTGATATTATTGAAGTTGAAAATAATTCTCACGCACAATTTGATGCAACTTGCAGAACCTACGATTATTTTATTCATACTTATAAAGATCCTTTTTTAAATGAACTTTCGGCACTATATATTGAAAGAAATCTAGATTTACCTAAAATGCAACTTGCTTTAAATCTTATTAAAAAATATAATGATTTTAGAGCGTTTTGCCTAACACCAAACAAAAACACAACTACTTTTTGTGATATAACAACAGCTAATTTATTTTGCGATAAAAATGGCGATAAAATAAGGATTCAAATTACCTCTAACCGATTTTTAAGAGGAATGGTAAGAATTGTTGTAAGAATGCTTTTAGATATTGGAAAAGGCAAATTGAGTATTGCTGAATTTGAAAATTATCTTATTTCTAAAGAAATTAGCACATCTCATAACCTCGCATATCCACAAGGATTATACCTTTCAAAAGTTATATATCCATTTTTAGATATTAAGCCAAGAACTGAATTTTCTGCTTTTATTTATAATAGTAAAAATCAATGGATTGCTATATAATTATAAATACAAATAAATCATAAATGAAATCATATCGCAAAGAATTATGGTTCGATATTAAAACCCGTCGTGAGTTTATTAATATAACTTCGTATGTTAACCAATGTCTTACCGAAAGTGGCATTAAGGAGGGACTTTGTCTTGTAAATGCAATGCATATTACTTCAAGTGTTTTTATTAACGACGACGAATCGGGTTTGCATCACGATTTTGAAATTTGGCTCGAAAAACTTGCTCCAGAAAAGCCCTATTCGCAATATAAACATAATGGCTTTGAAGATAATGCCGATGCCCATTTAAAACGCACAGTAATGGGGCGCGAAGTTGTTGTTGCAATTACAAACGGCAAACTCGATTTTGGACCGTGGGAACAAATTTTTTATGGCGAATTTGATGGGAATCGTAAAAAAAGAGTTTTGATAAAAATTATTGGGGAATAAAAAACAGTCACTCCCACTTCCTGCAATCGTTTGAGTACCGCTAGTGAGAATTGCTTAGCATTATTTTATAAAAAATAGTATGTAATATACTTCACTAGCAAGATGCGAGCGAAAGAGGTTATGGAAGTTTATTTATTAGTTCATTAATTAAATCTACATTCCGATTTTCAATTTTAGTAAATATCTGATGTTCAAATTCTTTAAATTCATTTTTATTTTTACTGTATTTAATTTTACCGTTTTCTAAGTAGTGAATGTTGTCACATAAATTTGTTAATGTTTCAATGATGTGCGATGTTATAATTATTATTTTATTATGTTCTTTAAGTTTTAATAAAATTTGACGAATAATTCTACATGTTTCAATGTCCAAGCCATTAAAAGGTTCGTCTAAAATCATTATTGGTTTATCTTGTTTTAGTACTCCTATTATAGCTAACTTCTTTTTCATTCCAGTTGAATAGTCATCAATAATTGTATCAAGTGGAAGTGTAAATAATTTATTCCATTTTTCTAAATTAAATTGTTTGTTAGTAAATAAACTAAGATATTCCCGACCAGTAATATTTGAATAAAAATAATTTTCAGTTGCAAGAAACGATATATCTTTCTTGTTTATTTTACTGTCATTAAATTTAACTGTTCCACTATTAATTCGTTTTAGCCCATAAATTGAATTTAGCAAAGTTGTTTTACCTGAACCATTTAACCCAACTATTCCATTAATAGAATTTTGAGTTACATTAAGGTTTAATGAATCAATAACATTTTGCTTCTTATCGTAGGACACCACCAGATTCTCAATTGTAATCATTCAAATAAAAATTTAAGTTTTTTCGGGATTTAAAATAAAAACGTATTGATAACAACCAAACTAAAGGTATAAAAACAGGCATAATTATTCCCAATGCTCCAATAATACCAAATTCTTGCACACCACTTGATTTACCATTTGATTGGTAAAATGCGTACTTTGTTAATATCAAATATATATGTGTAGTTGAAAGTATAATAAACTCAATAATTGGAATATACCAGCTATCAATATGAAATATTAAAAATGCAATAATTAAAGGAAAAGAAAGAATGCTAAAAAGATTTAATTGCATTTTTATTTTATAAAATAAAAACTTATTAGTTCCCATTTCTTGAGATAAAATCATTTGAATTGGCTCTGCTTTGTCATAAAAACTTAAAGGAAAAAGCCCTAAAATAAATAATACAACAGGAACACTTCCAATATAAAATGAAGTAAATAAACCAATAGTCCAAAAACAAATTATTACAAATAATGATTTTCTTATGCCACTTTTCCATTCAAAACAACTAGATGGTATTAACCTTTGAATAATTGTATTTAAACTCTTTTGTCTAGGTTTAAAATTAATATTGACGATTAAACATGTAAATACAATTACTAATATTACTAATGCCCAATGATAGTAATAACCTAAACAAATTAACAACGGGATTAATAACAATATATACTCAATTAATAATATTAGTTTATAATTATTGAAATGAATTTTCAAAAAACGTTTGTCAGTACGATTTACTTGGAACAAAGTAATCATTATTAAATATATACCAATTGAATAATATAAATTCGGTGAAATCGCAGTTTGCTTAAATAACACATAAGCAATAAATCCTAATAACCCAATTATAAAAACACACCTAATAATTCCAATTCCTCTTGTTGTTCGGTAAATTTGTTTAAGTCGTATTTTTAAAAAGGCTTGTGGCATTTATTATTTATTAAGCAAGTTTTACTACCAATAAACAAATATCATATAATCTTACTTAATGCGTTTTCATCTTTTTCCTTGGAATTTGGAATTTGAGATTTGAAACTTGGATTTTATTTGTTATTTGTACTTTGAGATTTGTATTTTCATTGTTACTGCAACTCTCCCTTTAGGTAAACCGATTCAATTACGTTGTTTCCAAAAGAATATGGAATAAATTCATAAGACGAAATTGGCTTGGTAATAATAAAATTAGCATCTTTTCCTAAAGCAATACTTCCTAAATTTTCTGAAA
>JAVHRJ010000030.1:0-1390 GCA_036171595.1 Bacteroidales bacterium | reverse complement strand
AAAGTAAAAAGTTGTAAAGTTTGAAAGTAAAAAGCACCTTCGGGCTTGGCTTTTGGACTTTGTTTTTTTCTGATTTTAAACTTTGTATTTATTTTCAGACCATATCATAAGTCCAATTGCAATTACTAATAATCCTATTCCAATTAAGAAAGCTCCCACATAACCAAGCCAATGATAAAAAACAATTCCTAAAAACGGTGCCAACAATGACCTATAACCAGTTAATGTTAAATGTATTGCATGATAATTTGCTGCGTCTTCATTTTTACAAAAATAAGCTGAGCCTATATTCCATAAAAGAACCATTGTAGCAGCAAATATTCCATTAAAAATAACAAATAGCAATAAAAATACATATAATTTTAATCCCCAAAACTCAAAATAAATTGGGAAATAATATGTTAACAATAAGCACAATAAATATAACAAAATAGAACTAAACGTAATTACTCCGAATCGACGAGGATCAATTTTACTTATTAATCGACCAAAATATGGAAGTATAATAATTGCCAATACGTTATATGAATTCTTATAAAACGCAACACTCGAATAGTTTAAATGTAATTCCGATTCAAAAAAGATTGTTATAATACTTACTGTTCCTAAAAATGCAAAGCCGTAATACATAAATCCCAATTCAAAATGTTTATAAGGAATATTGTTACGAATAATATGTTTCATATCATTAAACGATTTTTTAAACGAATCTAATATGTTTAAATATTCTGTTTGTGAATCAGAGTCATTATACTTTATCATCGATAATAAATAAACCGAAACTATTCCCAATATTCCAATAACTGGGAAAACGTAAATAAAAGAATAATGGTCATAATCGAGTAACAAACCGTATAAAAACGTTATTACCATCATCACAATTTTATTAATTGAAGTAGAAATACTGTATAATTTTCCAAAATTTTCGTGCGAATAAATATTCTTTAAAAACAAATTTATTGTTGGAAAAATAATTGGCTGAGCAAAAAAATAAATTAAAAATATTAGCAGAAAAATATAATGATAATATGAATTTGCAATAATTTCTGCTTCGTTATGCGGAAAAAAAACAAGTAACACAAGTGGAAGTCGCGTAACAATTGCAACTATACGCAATAACTTCTTTTTGTTTCTAACTTTTTTTAAGTATTCGTTAAGAAAAATTGTAAAAACCAGTACTAATGCACTAATCTGAATTAAAATACTTAATTGAAAATCGCTACCCTTTAAACTTTTAACAAAAACATATTCATTTAAAGCTAGCACACCTAATATAACACCTTCGATTATAGAGTAAATCAAGTGTAATTTAAAAGTATATTTTTCTGCAACTGATAAAGCAAGTTCCTTTAACCTGAACATGAAAATATTTTTTGTAAAGATGGGAGCA
>JAVHRJ010000029.1:0-27274 GCA_036171595.1 Bacteroidales bacterium | reverse complement strand
GTTTTTGTTAATTGCAAAATCAAGTTGTCTTGATGACTTGTCAACTATTACATCTAAATTCCATTGCTCTTTTATTTTTTTTGACGTTGCCTGAGCCATATATTTTAAACCTAAATTTTGGCAAGTATCTGAAACAAATTCTTCAACTAAACTTTCCATTAAAGTACCGCCTCTGTTCTTCCTACCATTACTATCTAAACCCACTTCAACACCTGTAACATAATCTACAAGGTTTTTTACTTTTTTATCAGATAGAATTTCGCCTAAACCAGTATTAATAATAAAATCAACATAATCGTTTAACTCATTTTTTTCGAAAGTTAAATCTATAAAATTTAAATATTTATAAGTAAAATTTTTAGAATCAATAAGTATATCAATAGTACTTTCTCTAACAGCTAATAAAGATGGAATTGCACGAATTACTTGAGGGTATTCTTTAATTAACTTATAAGCTTCTTCTTTTAAATTAGGTTTTCCAATTAAATAATTTAGAATATTTAGTTCCTTTTCAAAAAGTTCAACATTTGTTATAACTTTTCCCCAATTTACAAAGTAATCCCATTTGGTAATTTTTTCTTTAAAGCTATTTGTTATTTTTTCAAAAAGTTCATCTTCGTTTTTAAGATTAAGCAGGTTGCAAAGCTTGTTCATAGTTATAATTTGTTATTAATAATTCGTTGAGTTCTCCTCTTTTTTCAGGATTCGCATTAATACTTCTTTTTGCTTTTACCCTTGCAATTAAAAATTCGGAATAAATATCATCAAAAAAATTATCATTTGGGTTTTTGCCTTTTACATCTGAATTACTTAACATCCATTTATGTCCTATTGTTTCAAGTTTTGCGCAAAAGTTTCTTAATCTAATTTGCTCTTTATCGTTAAATTCATCTTTTGCGTATGAATTAAAACTTGATGTATTGTTTAATGGTTTGTATGGAGGATCAAAATAAAAAAATGAATTATTGGTTGTTTTGTTTAATGTTATTTCATAATCTCCACAAAGAATTTCAACTTTTTGCAGGGCATTACTTACGGCTAAAATATTTTTATCGTCACAAATAGTTGGTTTTTTATATGAACCAATTGGAACATTATACCCATTATTTTTATTTACTCGGTACAATCCATTAAAACATGTGCGATTAAGGAAAATAAAAAGTGCTGCTTGAGTGCTTTTATCAGTATTTCGCGTATTATATAATTCTCTTTTTTCGTAATAATATTCTTTTTTTTCTACTTCTTTTAAATCCAATGCGTGAAATTCACTTTGAAGAACTTTAAGAATCGAAATTAATTCTTTTGGCTTTGAAGAAATAACTTTATAAGTATTTATTAAGTCTTCATTTATATCATTAATTACTGCTTTTTCTAATTTAGGAAAGTTGTTTAATATCCAAAATAAAATAGCTCCACTGCCAACAAATGGTTCAATATATGTAAATTTCGACTTAGTGATTTCAATTGGTAATGATTTTTCAATATCATTTATTAGTTGAGTTTTGCCACCAGCCCATTTTAAAAAAGGTTTCGCTATTTTATTGCTCATTGTTATAAATTATTATAAAAGAGAAATCATAAAATTACCCAAGTGCAGCTTTAACAAAATTCACAAATAATGGATGTGGGCTTTCAACAGTACTGCGATATTCGGGATGAAATTGTACACCAACAAACCATTTGTGCGAAGGAATTTCAATAACTTCAACTAAATTCATGTCGGGGTTTATACCCGAAACTACCATTCCGGACTTTTGAAAATCTTGTAAGTACACGTTGTTAAATTCGTAACGGTGGCGGTGGCGTTCGTGTATAGAAGTTTTTTGATATGCTTTTTGAGCAACGGTTCCTTTTATTAAATTACACGAATATGCTCCCAAACGCATTGTTCCACCTTTTTCGGTAATTTCTTTTTGTTCTTCCATTAAATCAATAACGGGGTGGGTGGTAGTGCGGCTCATTTCGGTAGAGTGAGCATCTTTAAATCCAATTACATTTCTTGCAAATTCAATTACAGCGCATTGCATTCCTAAACATATTCCTAAAAATGGGATATTGTTTTCGCGTGCATATTTTACAGCTAATATTTTGCCATCAATACCTCTATGTCCAAAGCCAGGTGCAACAAGAATTCCATTAAGTTTCGATAACTTCTCTAGCATATTGTTTTCGTCGAGAGTTTCGCTATGTATAAGATTAATTTTTACTTTGCATTCGTTTACCGAACCAGCATGAATAAACGATTCGATAATAGATTTGTATGCATCGGCTAGTTCAACATATTTGCCAACAATACCAATAGTTATTTCTTGTTTTGGGTTTTTAAGCTTTTTAAGAAAGTTTTTCCAAACGGTAAGCTGAGGTTTTTGTTTCGAAATAATTTTAAGTTTTTTAATTACTATTTCGTCAAGTTTTTCTTCGTGCATTAATATTGGCACTTCGTAAATTGTGCTAACATCGCGCGATTCAATTACAGAGTCAATATCAACATTGCAAAATAAAGCTACTTTTTTACGAACATCAATTGTAATACGTTTTTCGGCACGAAGCACTAAAATATCTGGTTGAACTCCAGCTTCTAACAACATTTTAACACTATGCTGAGTAGGTTTTGTTTTAAGCTCACCCGTTGCACTTAAAAATGGAACAAGTGTTAAGTGAATTACAAGTACTTTTCCTGGCATTTCCCACCTTAATTGACGAACAGCCTCAACATAAGGTAACGATTCAATATCGCCAACGGTACCACCAATTTCGGTAATTACAATATCGAATTTATGTTTTGTGCCAAGTAATTTAATGCAACGTTTTATTTCGTCGGTAATATGTGGAATTACCTGAACGGTTTTGCCTAAATAATCGCCTCTACGTTCTTTATTTATTACGTTTTGATATATTCTGCCAGTTGTTATATTATTTGCTTGTGATGTGGGGATATTTAAAAATCTTTCGTAATGTCCTAAATCGAGGTCCGTTTCGGCTCCATCATTTGTTACGTAACATTCGCCATGTTCGTATGGGTTAAGTGTTCCAGGGTCGACATTTAAATATGGGTCGAGTTTTTGAATTGTAACATTAAGTCCACGCGATTGTAATAATTTTGCCAACGATGCCGAAATAATTCCTTTTCCAAGCGATGAAGTAACACCTCCAGTAACAAATATATATCTTGTATTAGCCATAAAAAATAAATTTAAAATGATAGATTAGCTCCAATGCTTGGAATAATAGGTAGTTGGTTTACTCTTTCGTGTTTTACTCTATCGTAGTAAAAAATATTTTCACGGTCGTAAACATTTGTTGTGCTAAATGTTATTTCGAGCACTGAATTTTTCGATAATTCGAAAGTTTTTTTAATAGTAATATCTAATCTGTGATAATCTGGTAATCTACCTGTATTTAAATCGCCATATAAAATTCCCATTTCGCCATTCTCTGTTGTAGGATTGGTAAAAACTCCATTATCAAAAGGAAGTTTTTCGTAATATCCTGCTGTTCTACTAAAAGGAAACCCTGAACCGAAGTTCCAGCGTGCACTTATTTCCCAATCTAATCCTTTCCCAAATGTTCGAGTTGCAACTAAGTTAACGTTGTGTCGTCGGTCGTAGTGAGGATAATAAGTATTAAAGCCATCAAATCTGTTTACAAAACCAAGCGAATAAACTACCCAAATATATGTTCGTTTAAAATCGTATTTTAAAGTAATATCGGCACCATAAGCATTACCTGTTTCCATTACAAAATCTTTCTTTAAATTGTCAGATATACTATAGTTTTCTGCAATATCATCATAAATTTTATTTCTATTGAGATTTGTTAATTGAGTATTGCGTTTAATGTAGCCTTCAACATTTAAGTCAATTTTTTTAGTTAAATCTATTTCGCATCCTAATATTGTGTGCCACGATTTTTGAAGTGAACTTTTAATAGTTTTTCCATCGAATTCGTTAGGTAAATCGCCAAGTTCAGGACTACTTAAAAATCCGTAAAAAAGATTTACAACATCGCGGTCGCTAGTTGCACTAACAAAATTTTGAGAATATAATCCGCCAGCAAATTTAACTCTAAAATTCTTTGCCATATTATATTTAATGCCAATTCGTGGCTCGGGCGATGCTTTAGAAAGTGATGCGTAATACTGAAGACGTAATCCAGGTTCAATAATTATTTTACTTAATGTTATTTTGTATTTAAGATATGCTGCAAGCTCTGTAGTATTTTGTTGTTGCTCAATTTTACGTTTTGCTGCATTGTAATAATTAAAATCTGTTTTAAAACCTAAGGTTTCAATTCCATAATTTAGTTCGTTTTTGCCAATAAAATAAACGAACGATAAGCCAAGATTATATCCATTTATATAACTATTGCGAGCTAATTGGTCGAGTTCATTTAACGTTATATCGTAATTCGAAAAACTGAAATTAAATTTAAATAAAAATGGTGAACCAGCTGGCACTAAAATAACATTGCTTCCAACTCCAAAAGAATTCCAATCTAAATTTGATAGAGCTTTATATTTTACTTTATCAGTAAATTTAAATCCGAATAAATTAACCTTGCTTCCGTTTTCTGTGTTTAATGTTAATTTGCCATAAAAGTCGGTAAAAGTAAAAGGAATACCAGCAGAATCGACATAATTATATAAATATTTCGACGATTCTTTTATGTACGATGTTTTTCCAGAAACGACATAAGACAATGAAGTTTTTGTGTTGTCCTCACCTTTAAAAATTGGACCTTCGAGTAAAAGTTTAGAACCAAAAGTTGTTGCAGATATTTTCCCAGCTTGACGAATTTTATTTCCATCGCGCATCGTTATATCCATTACCGACGAAATTCTACCACCATATTCTGAGTTAAACCCTCCAGTATAAACATCGGCGTTACGAATAATATCTGAATCAAAAACTGAAAAGAATCCAATGGAGTGAAATGGATTGTAAACAACCATTCCATCTAATAAAACTTTATTTTGAATAGGTGAACCACCTCTTATGTATAATTGTCCGCCTTGGTCGCCAGTAAAAACTATTCCAGGAATTACTTGTAAATATTGTGCAAAATCGGGTTCGCCACCAACGCTAGGAATGCGTTCAATTTGTTTTGGAGTTATTTTATTTACCGAAATTCTAACTTGTTCTGTTTTGTCCTGTTTATCAGCAGATACAACAGCTTCGTCGAGCATAAGTGCCGATTCGGTTAAGTAAATCTTTTTGGTGATTAATTCTTTATCTTTTAAAGTTATTTTTATTGAAGCTGATTCGTAACCAATAAAATTTGCTTGTAAGGTATAGTTTCCTGCAGGGACTTTTGTGAGGTTAAAAAAGCCATTTATATCTGTTGAGCCACCAATTTTAGTTCCAGTTAAAAAGACGTTAGCAAAAGAAATTGCCTCACCATTTTTTTTGTCGTAAACAAAACCTCTAACAACACCTTGCGAAAATATACTAGTTGAATTAATTAGCAACAAAAGAGTTGCAACAATAAAAAATTTGTACATGTTTAATTTTTAAGAATGTTATCGAGATATTTTATTTGATCTTTTATAATTGCAGTTTCTTTTTTACCAACTTCAATTTTTACAGTGAAATCTTTTAAAAGCGATTCCGAATTTTTCGATTTCGAGAAAAATCCAATATTGTTCTCATAAGTTTTAAGTTCGGCTTCAACCTGATGTAGTTTTTTTACAAGTGTTTCGCGTTCGAAATAAAGTCTATCGCGTGAATCTTGTTGTTGCATAATATTTTCGATGCGCATTTTAAACTTAATATTCTCTTTTTTCTTGTCGTCGACTTTTAATGAGTTAAATGCTTTGTTTATTGCTTTTCGAAATTGCTCTTGTAAAATGTTTCTTTTATTTTCTGGTACATGTCCAATTTCAACCCATTCTTTTTGAAATAGTTTTAAGTTGTTTAAGTCTTCTTCGCTATTTTCGGTAAATTCGTATTTGTCAATTTTTTCAATAATGAGTTCTTTTTTCTTTAAGTTTTCGTCTAATAACCCATCAATTGTGCTAAAATGGGTTGTTCTGCTTTCGAAAAATTCGTTGCATGCCGATCTAAAACGGTTCCATATTTTATCAGAAACTCGACGAGAAACTGGTCCAATTTTTTTCCATTCTTTTTGAAGTTTAATAAGCTCATCGGTTGTTCTTTTCCAATCGTTACTATCCTTAAGCGATTCGGCTTTTAAACAAATGTCGGTTTTAAGTTGAAGGTTGTTATTTTCTTCGTCCATTATAAGTTTATAAAACTCTTTTTTAGCTTCAAAAAAAGAATCGCTTGCATCTTTAAATCGTCTAAAAATAATGGTGTTCTCCGATTTTGGAACCATTCCAATAGTTTTCCAAACTTGTTGAAGTTCGATAAAATCGTTGGTGGCATTTTCCCAATCTTTAAATCGGTTGTAAACTTTAGATGATATTTCTTCGGCTTTTTCGCAGAGTATAGTTTTTGCATTTAAATTGCCTTCGAGCTCATCTTTTTTCTTTAAAAAATATTCTTGATGATTTTTGTGAATTTGTGTTGTTGCTACGCGAAAACGTTGCCAAACTTCTTCTTTTTTATCTGGTGTAATTGGCCCAATTTCCCTCCAACGCTCGTGTAATATTTGAAGTTCACCAAAGGCTTTTCTAATATCTTGTTCAATAATAAGTGATTCTGCTTTTTCGCAAAGTCCAATTTTTAATTCAAGATTTTTCTTAAAGTCAAGGTCGCGTGCTTCGTTATTTAATTTTAGCCAATCGTAAAATTCCTGAATGGTAAAATGGTATGAGTCGTAAAGTGATTTCATATCGTTTAGTGGCACTAAACCAGTATTTTTCCATTTGTCTTGTAACGAATGAAATTCTTCTATAGTATGTTGTAACAATTCAGGTTTATTAATTAACTCCTTAATTGTTGCAATAATTTCTTGTTTAGCTTTTAAATTTTGTGCTTTTTGTTCTTCGATAGTTTTTGTAAGCTCGCTTTTACGTTCGCGATAATCTTTATAAAGCTGTTTAAATTCTTCTTCAATTTTATCGGGTTCTTGCGAGTATGTTTCCATAACGCCACCATCTTCGATAAACTTTTTACGTCGTTCTTCGTATTCAGCTTTATGTTTTTTGTAAAAATTCGTTTTTATATTTTCAATTTCATTTCTAAGAGTTGCAATTTGACCTTCGCTCAAAATTTGCTTGAATTTTTGAATTAATTCGATTTTTGTTAACGCAGAATAATCTGAAAATGCAACATCAATATTTATAGCTGTAGTGTCATTACTATTATTGTTTTCGCTAGATATTGAATCATCAATAACTATTTCGTTTTCTAATTTTAATTCAAAATTATTTTCTTTAATATTTTCCGAAATATTGCTAATTTGCTTATTCTCTAATAAATTGTTAGATTCATTAGCTTCTAAACCAGTATTTTCTGAAGAAAAATCACTTGTTGAGTTTTGATTTAATTCGTTTTGTTCCATTAAATAATAAATTACATATAATAATAATTGTTTTAAAAGTACGAAATTATATATTTACCTGCTAATACCCAAAAATAAACGTATAAATTTATTGATGAATAAATGCTTGTATTTTGTTTTTATTAATATAACTAATTTTTTATAAGTTTGTCATAATTTTATTTAATTATTGGAAACTATAACATCTGATACAGTTTTTATTAAAAACATGGTTTGTAACTGTTGCATTAAAGTTATTAATGAAGAGTTTACAAAAAAAGGAATAATTGTCATTTCAATCGAATTGGGTAGGGCTGTAATTTCATACGATACAAATAAAATTAGCTTAAAGGTTATAAGTAATATTTTAAAAGCTAATGGTTTTGATCTAATTTTAGATAGGGAAACAATAATGGTTGAGCAAATTAAAACTGCTGTAATTGAGCTTGTTCATTATTCAAATAATGTTAATTCAATTATTCGAAAGTCGGATTATATTATTGAAAAGCTAAATATGAGCTATCAAAACATTTCTAAACTTTTTTCGAAGCACGAAAAAACAACTCTTGAAAAGTATATTATTTCACAAAAAATTGAACGTTGCAAAGAGTTAATTTGGCAAAAAGAATTTACTATTAGTGAAATAGCTTATATGATGGATTTTAGTAGTTTACAGCATCTTTCAACTACATTTAAAAAAATTACAGGAATTTCGGTAAGCGATTATAAAAAAAATGGTGATTTAAATAAAAAAGCTATTGATAAAATATAGGATATAATTATTTTACCATTCCCGAAAATCCCATAAATGCTAATGAAAGTAATCCAGCAGTTACTAATGCAATCGGAAATCCTTTCATGCCCTTAGGTACCCCAGTTATTTCGAGTTGTTCTCGTATCCCAGCCATTAAAAGCAATGCTAGTGTGAAGCCAGCTGCTGTTGAAGCTGCATAAACTACACTCATTATTAAGTTGTAGTTTTTTGAAATTGCTAAAAGGGCAATTCCTAATACTGCACAATTTGTTGTAATTAATGGTAAATATATTCCAAGTGCTTGGTATAACGAAGGACTAGATTTCTTTAAAATTATTTCTACAATTTGCACCAAAGCAGCAATTACTAATATAAATGTAATTGTTTGCATAAATTCAATTTGTAATGGTAATAAAACAAATTTAAAAATTAAATATGTTACTAAATTTGCTAAAGTCATTACAAATATAACTGCTGCACCCATTCCTAATGCTGTAGAAGTTTTTTGTGATACACCTAAAAATGGGCAAATTCCTAAAAATTGTGCAAGCACAACATTGTTTACAAGTAATGCAAGAATAATTACGCTAATAAATTCCATAATATTTAAATATTATACTTTTTCTTTAATTTGTTAATAATAGCAATTAAATATCCATAAGTTATAAATGCTCCAGGTGGCATTATCATTAATAATACTGTTTTTGTGTTTTCGTTTATAAATTTAATGTCCATTATTGAACCGTTGCCTAAAATTTCCCTAATACTTCCAATTAAAGTAATTGCTAAAGTGAATCCAATTCCCATTCCTAATCCATCTAATATTGAAGAAAAAACTGTGTTTTTTTGTGCAAAAGCTTCGGCTCTACCTAAAATTATGCAATTTACTACAATAAGTGGGATAAAAACTCCTAGTGCTTTATACAAATCGGGAACATAAGCTTGCATTATTAAATCAATAATTGTAACAAAAGTTGCTATTATAACTACAAAAGCAGGAATACGTACTTTATTAGGAATAAAATTTTTTAAAAGTGATATTAAAAAATTAGAGCCAACTAATACAAATGTTGCAGCTAAACCCATTCCTAATCCATTTGTTGCAGAAGTTGTTACTGCCAGTGCTGGGCAAGTGCCTAATACTAATACAAATGTTGGATTTTCTTTTAATAACCCATTTGTAAAAATCTTTAAATTACTCATTTATTCCCCCTTTCTTTAAAGCAATGTATGCTTTGTCTATTGCATCGCAAAATGCTCTTGAAGTTATTGTTGCTGCTGTAATTGCATCAACATCACCACCATCTTTTTTAACTGATAATTTAAATGATTTTGGATTTTTATTGTTGAATTGGTTTTTAAATTTAGCTTCTTTCATCTTAGTGCCTAAACCTGGGGTTTCTTTTTGGTCGAGTATTGAAATATTGAAAATATTACCATTTGGTAAAAACCCAATCATTATTTCAATATTACCTGCAAATCCTTTTGTCGAATTTGTTTTAATTGCGTATCCAACAATTTTATTATTTTCTTTAGCAGGAAAAACTGTTAAGTTGTTGATGATATTTTGTTCTTTGTTAGGGTTGTTATTAAATTTGGGGACTACTACTGAAATAGCATCTTTTACTTTTTGTTCTTTAGCTTTGGCAATAGGTTCTTTTGTCTTTACATATACAAAACCAAGTGCTGCTGACATAAATAACGAAATTAACGATAGTGAAACCGCCATGTTTACTATATTTGATTTGAGTTTATCCATTTTTTATTTCCTCCCCAAATCTTTTAGGTTTAAAAGTTTTATTTATTATTGGTGTAACAACGTTCATAAGCAAAATAGCAAATGATACTCCCTCGGGATATGCTCCCCAAATTCTTATTAATACAGTTAGTATTCCACATCCAAAACCGAAAACAAGTTGACCCTTTAATGTCATTGGACAAGTAACTAAATCGGTTGCCATAAAAATTGCACCTAGTAGTAATCCACCTGATAAAATGTGAAATAATGGATTAGCATAATTTTCGGGGTTTATTTTCCATAATATACCAGTAAAAATAAATGTAGTAAAAATAAAACTTATTGGAATATGCCATGTTATTATTTTTTTGAATATCATATATAAACCACCTACTATTAATGCTAATGCAGAAATTTCACCCATTGAACCTCCAATATTTCCACTAAACATATCAAAATATGATGGAATTTTATTCATTAATTCAGATATTTTATCGCCCTTCATTAGTCCTTCTTTTATTATACCCAACGAAGTTGGACCAGTAATTACATCAACAATTTTTGTGTTTAATGGTGAAATAATTGGCCAAGAAGTCATGTCAACAGGAAAAGATATTAGTAAAAAAACTCTTCCTACTAGTGCAGGGTTAAAAATGTTTTTACCTAAACCGCCAAATGTCATTTTAGCTACTCCAATTGCAACTAAACTTCCAATAACAATTTCCCACCATGGTAAATTACTTGGTACGTTAAAAGCTAATAAAATTCCTGTAATAATAGCGGAACCATCGGTTATTGATAGTTCTCCTTTAAGTAAATATTTTTGAATAAAATATTCAAAAAATAAACATGATAAAATGGCTGTACTTGTAATAATAATAGCACCAATACCAAAATAATAAAATGAATGTAACATTGCAGGTATCATTGCTATTATAACACCCCACATTATTTTTTTTACATTTTTATCGGTGTGAATATGCGGTGAACCAGATATAGTTATTAAATTCATATTTAATTTTGTCTATTTCTTTTAATTTCATTAACTTTATTTTTGCCAACTCTTATTAAATCAAGTGATGGACTATTGCTTGGACAAGTATATTGGCAAGAACCACATTCCATGCAACTAGTAATGTTTTCTAATTCTGCTATTTCCCAATTTTGATTTTCGGATACTGTTGCTAAAAGATAAGGTTCAAGTCCCATTGGGCATACAGTTATACATTTGCCACATCTAATACAATTACTTACAGATAATCTTTTACTTTCAATATTATTCATTACTACAATTCCAGATGTTCCTTTAGTAACTGGTACATCAATATTATTTAATGCTTTGCCCATCATTGGTCCGCCATTAATTATTTTACCAGTATTTTCAGGTAAACTTCCGGTTTTTTCAATTAAATATTTGATAGGTGTACCAATTCTTACTAAAAAATTTGATGGGTTTTTTATTGATTTACCGGTAACTGTTACAACTCTTTGAATTAATGGTATATTTTTTTGAACAGCTTGATAAACTGCAAAAGCAGTTCCAACATTTTGCACAACACAACCAATATCTATAGGAAGTTTTCCGTTTGGTACTTCACGATTAGTTGTAGCTTTTATCAATTGTTTTTCGGCACCTTGTGGATATTTTAATTTTAATGAATATATTGAAATATTTGTATCTGTTTTAACAATTTCTGATAATTTTTCGATAGCGTCTTTTTTGTTTAATTCAATTCCAATTAATGCTTTAGAAACGCCTAATGCTTTCATTAGTATTTTTATCCCAATAATTATTTCTTCACTTTTTTCGAGCATTAATCTATGGTCAGATGTTAAATATGGTTCGCATTCAACGCCATTAATTATTAAATATTCTACAGTTTTATCTTTAGGAATTGATAGTTTTATATGTGTAGGGAATGTAGCACCACCCATTCCAACTATTCCGCATTCTTTAATTTTATTTATAATTTCTTCTTTTGATAATTTTATTTCTTTTTCTAATTCTTCACTTGTATTAATATTATCGGCCCAATTATCTTTTTCGCTTGAAATTATTATTGTTTTTCTTTTATAACCAGATGAATCAGTAAAATCTTCAATTTTCTCAACTATTCCTGTTACCGATGAGTGAATGTTTGCCGAAATAAAAGCTTCTCCTTTTGCAATTAATTGTCCAGTTTTAACTTTATCTCCTTTTTTTACTAGCAATACTGGCGGAGCTCCGATATTTTGATTTAATGAAATATAAACTTTCTCAGGAATATCAATTTCTTCAATTGGTTTATTGGCAGAAAGTTTATTTTCAGGGGGATGAATTCCGCCAACTGAAAAGGTTTTAATTAGATTAGTTAATGTTTTCATTTTATTATGCATTAATTAAATCTACTGTATTACTTGTTTTTATTTTATGTAAAGGGAAATTAATTTCTAAAATTGCATTAGTTGGGCATTCTGTTACACACTTTCTACAAAGTTTGCATTTTTCGAAATCAATGTATGCTAAAAAATTTTCAATTGATATAGCTTCGTGTGGACAAATTTTTTGGCACTTACTACAACCTATGCATGCAACGTTACAATTAATTTTTGCCAATACTCCTTTTTCTTTATTAACACATGAAACAAATATTCTTTTGTTTTTTGGCCCTTTATCTCTAAGCTCAATAATATTTCTTGGACAGGCTTTAACGCATGCTCCACAAGATGTACATTTGTTTTCATTTATTATTGGTAATCCGCTAATGCTATCCATTATTATTGATTCGAATAAACATGCTCTAAAACAATCGCCACATCCTAAGCAACCAAATTGACAGGCACTTTCACCAGCAAATAAGCTGTTTGCAAAAACACAACTATTAATGCCGTCGTATGTTACTTTTTTAGGTGCATTAGTATAACTTCCATTACATCTTAGTACTGCAATTTGTTGTTTTTTTTCTGTTGCTTCAACTCCAAGAACTGATGCTATCGATTTTGTAATAGAATTTCCTCCAACTGGGCAGAAAAGTGATTCGGTATTACCATTTTTTACAAATGCTTCGGCTAATGCTCTGCAACCAGAATATCCACAACCTCCACAATTTGCACCTGGTAATAAATCTTGTATTACATCAATTTTAGGGTCTTCAATTACTTTAAATTTTTGTTCAACAAAATAAATAATTGTTGCAAACAAAAATGCTATAACTGTTAAAGAAATTATTGAATATAAGATATAAGTATTCACAATAAAATACGATAAAATATTTTGTCAAAATTATCATATTTTAAATACTAAAACTGATGATTAATATCACTATAAAACTATGACCAAACTGTGTATGGTACTGTTTATTTTATTGTGAATTCGAATTTGTTTTTCAATTTGTTTTTTAATAAATATATTGAAAAATAATAAGGAATTAATATCCCAATTGAGGTTAGCCCTATAATTGCTTCGTTAGATGTAATGTTATATAAAATTACAATCGAAATTATTAATAACAATAAAGGAATTAAATAACCTATAAATAAAGCTAAATTTCCTAATGATTGGTTCATTTGTATAATAATATCTTGACCAATTTTATAAGTGTTTTCAGTTTTTATTTCGATTAATTTTTCTTTAGTCTCAGATGTTAAAATACCACAAGAGCTTTTATTATTGCATGATGAGCATGCAGATGCAGATATTATTTTAGCAATTATATTCCCGTTTGATTTAATTTCAATAACGGTTGCAGGATGTTCTATTTTTTTATTTGAGAACATTTTATAAAAAACAATCTAACAATTAGTTTAATTGCAAGATTATTTTTAATTATTTTATTATTTCAGGATCAATAATAATACGACCGCAGTATTCGCAAACAATAATTTTTTTGCGAGTTTTAATTTCAAGTTGACGTTGTGGGGGTATTTTGTTAAAACAACCACCACAAGCATCACGTTCAACACCAACTACTGCAAGACCGTTACGAGCATTGCCTCTAATTCGTTTATAAGCGGTTAATAATCTTGGTTCAATTACTTTTTCTAGTTCTTTTGATTTTTTAGCTAATTCGTCTTCTTCTTTTTGAGTTTCCTCTGTAATTTCTTTAAGTTCGTTTACTTTAATTTCTAAATCTTTTTTGCGATCTTCAAATATTTCACGAGCTTTTACAATTTCACCTTTTTTCTCGTTCATTTGAAAAGTATATTCTTTTATTCTTTTTTCGCATAATTGAATTTCTAATTGTTGAAATTCAATTTCTTTAGTAAGTGAATCGTACTCTCTATTATTTCGTACATTATTTTGTTGTTCGGTATATTTTTTAATTTGAGTTTCGGCCTGTTTAATTTCAGCTTTTTTAGCAGTAACAGCCTTTTCAAATTCTTTACTTTCTTCTTCAAATTTACTTATTCTAGTTCCTAGTCCTTCAATCTCATCTTCAAGGTCTTGTACTTCTAAAGGTAGTTCACCACGAAGTGTTTTAATGCGATCAATTTTCGAATCTACTGTTTGAAGTTTATTTAATGCGAGTAATTTTTCTTCTATCGAAACTTCTAAAACTTCTTGAGTTTTTTCTTTTACTTTTGCCATATTCTATATATAGTTAACAGGATTTATATTTACTTTTGAAAAGTAGGTCGCAAAGTTAGGGAATTTTTTATTAATAATTTCATAAAATATTTTAAGAGTATGAATTTCTGTTTCAAAATGTCCTGCATCAACCAATATCATATTGTTTTCGGGTTCTTGAAATTGGTGATATTTAATGTCGGCTGTTATAAAAGCATCAGCATTTTGAGAAATTGCTTCTGTAATTAAAAAACTTCCACTTCCGCCACATACAGCAACTTTTTTAATTTTTCTGCCGTGTAAGTTCGAGTGTTTTAAAAATTTACAGTTTAATTTCTTTTTAATGAATTTAAGAAATGAAATTTCATCAAAAGTATTTTCTAATATTCCTATTGCTCCTATACCTTGTTTGGTGTATGTATTTTCTAGGCTATAAATATCGTATGCGATTTCTTCATAAGGATGTGATAAATAAAGGGCTTCTAAAACTTTATTTTTTAAATGTGTTGGAAAAATTGTTTCTATTCTTGTTTCAGTTTCTGTATGCAATTTGCCTATTTTACCTACAAAAGGATTTGCATTGATTCCTGCTTTAAATGTTCCTTTACCATTTGTGTTGTAACTGCACGATTCGTAATTGCCAATATTCCCAGCTCCTGCATTAAATATGGCTGTTCTAACTGTTTCGGCATGTTTAATTGGTACAAAAGTTACTAGTTTTTTTAATGTGCCGCTAAATTGTTTTAATATTTTAATTTCTTTTAATTCTAATATTTCTGCTAACTTTATATTTACGCCATTCCAAGCAGTGTCAATATTTGTGTGGCAAGAGTATATTGTAATGTCGTTTTTAATTGCATTAATAATTATTCTTTCGTTTGTG
Organism: Bacteroidales bacterium; assembly: GCA_036171595.1. Taxonomy (GTDB): domain Bacteria; phylum Bacteroidota; class Bacteroidia; order Bacteroidales; family GWA2-32-17; genus GWA2-32-17. The sequence continues at coordinate 11,910 of JAVHRJ010000029.1, read as the reverse complement.
CTTTTACCACTTATTTTTTTTAGTCCATTAAAAATTAATGGGTGATGGCTAATAATCAATTTCGATTTGAGTTGTATTGCCTCATCAATAGTATGTTCATTTACATCCAATGTTAAAAGTGCTGAATTTGTTTCGTTTTCTATATTACCAATCTGCAATCCAGTATTATCGTATGGTTCTTGAAATGAAATTGGTGCAATTTTTTCGATTTCAGCAATAATTTCTTTAATATTCATAAAAAATATTTTTATACAAACTTAAAAAAAAATATGATTTAATTTCTTCATGTTACATTTTTGTATATAGATGTATTATAGATTATTACGTGATGTTTACTAAAAATATTCAATTATTTAATAATTTGAGCCAACCTTTTTTGTTTTTTATAGTCTTAATAATAAAAAACTATGTATAAAATGGAATTAGTTTGCCCCGAATTAATGGAATATATAAATATGCCATCTTCTGATTTAGAGCCTACTAATTGTATGGTAAATAAATTAAGAGTAATGGATGAATTAGAGCGTGAGCAGGTGCTAATGAAAATGTCTTATGCGGAACAATTAAAACTTGCTAGAACGCATAAAGTTTGTACCGAAATATTAAATAAGAGTTGTTGTTTATTAACAGATTAACAAAAAAAGTCGTTTCAAATTGAAACGACTTTTTTATTTATAAAAGCATTAAATTTTATTTGTTTAAAATAATTTTAAATGCCTTGTTTTGATTATTATATTGAACATTTAATATATAAACTCCATTTTCAAAATTATTCATGTCAATAGTTTTAATCCCATTTGATTGAACAACATTTTCTTCAAATAATTTTTTACCAACAATACTATGAATTTGAATTTTACTATTGGCTGGGATTTGTGATAAATCAATATTTAGAAATCCGTTTGAAGGATTTGGGTAAACATTAATGTTTGAAACTAGGGTAGGATTATTAATTCCTGAAGTTGAAGGAACCCAATCTAATACAATAGTATTAAAATAATTATCGCCAGTATAAGTTTGATGGTCAGTAGTAGCGCCTTTTGTAAATGAAAAGCTAATAATGTCGTTGTGTGATCCTTCTGCAATACTTGATTGCCAAGAACTTTCAACCCATACTTTATATGTTCCATCAGCAACTAATGCACCATTAACTGTTCCGTTTGAGCTATGTCCATCCCAAGTAATAGTTTTTGAACCAAAAGCAGTTGGTGTTGTAGATGAAGTTAAAGTTGATCCAGTTGTAGCATCAACAATTGTTGAAAGTGAAGCTTGACCAGATTTTGAAACCCATGTTGGAAGATGTCCTGTAACTTTTGAACCTGTGCCGTATTTCATTTTTGTTTTAATAAATGTTCCACCACTATTCTCAATCCAAGCTGCAAAAACATTTTTTGTACCAGATGGACTTGTTGGAATTGGTTGGTTAAAAGTAATGGTTAAAGTTCCTGCAGTTTGAGAATAACTTGTGTTCCCAAGTATAAGCAATGAACCCATTGCAAAAAAAAGTATAAGTATTTTCATATATTAAAAATTTAGTTAATAATTAAAGCAAAGTTAAGGGCAAAAACAAAAAAATATGTTATCCAACATGTGTAATTCATGTTGTTTAACATACTTTAACAATTGCGGTTAATTTATTTATTTAATGATAGTTGTAATGAATACCATAATTGCAATTAAACTTTGTTTGTAATTTATATAAGTTAGGGGTTTACATAAAATGCTTTTAATTAATAGCTTGGCAATGATAATTGATGTTATTTTGTTATGTACTAATATTATAAAAAAAGGTTGCCAATTTGACAACCTTTTTATTGAAAAAAACTACTATTATTGTTTAACTACTTTGAAAATATTAGTGTTATTATTAGAAATAACTTTTATAAAGTAAATGCCTTTAGAAATATCAGCCATTTTTATTATTGTTTTTTCTGAAATTGATTCAATCGAATTAATAATTCTACCTTGAATATCAACAAGCATGATTTGCAATTTATTATTGTTTTTTGATTCAATAACAACAAATTCATTTACTGGATTTGGATAAATATTAATGTTATTGTTTAAATTGTTATTTGAAACAGAAACATAAGTAAAATTTATTGTGTTTGATGTTGTTGTACAGCCATTAATATCGGTTACTATTGAATAATAACTACCACTTGCTGAAGGAGTATAAGCTTGATTGTTTGCACCAGCAATAAGTCCATTTGCATCGTACCATTGGTTTCCTGATGTTGCATTAGAATTTAATGTTCCAGTAGATTCAGATATTGTAACTGGAGCAACTGTATAAACGCCAGTTGTAAAAGTATTTGAAGTAACCAAAGTAGGATTTGCACATGTAGCAGTTGATGTCATATTACAGACAACGGCTTGTCCATCCGTAAAAACTGCTGAATAAGTATTTCCAGCTCCAACAATATTTCCATCAACAGTCCATGAATATGTTGGTGTGCCACCATTTGTTGGATTTGCAGTTATTGTAACAGTTGTACCAGGGCAAACAGTAGTTGCACTTGGTGTTATTGAAACGGTTGGTACTAAAGTAGGATTAACGGTCATTGTAACTGAGTTTGATGTAGCGGTAGGTGAAGTTGGGCAGGTTGCTGTTGTAGTCATAATGCAATTTACAACATCGGTGTTAGCTAATGATGAATTTGAGTATGTATTACTATTAGTTCCAGTATTTGAACCGTTAAGTTTCCATTGATAAGATGGTGTTCCGCCATTTGTTGGGTTAGCAGTAAATGTTACTGATGTTCCAGAGCAAATGTTATTTGCTGATTCAGAAATAGCAACTGATGGTGTAACAGATGGATTAACGGTTATATAATTTGACATTGTAGAGGTATTAGAACCACCTCCATTTGTTGCAGTTAATGCAACTGTATGTGTGCCTGCTGTAGCAAAAGTTACAACTGGGTTTTGTAATGTTGAAGTAGCAGGTGTGCCACCAGCAAAAGTCCATGCCCATGAAGTTGGTGTGTTTGTACTTTGGTCGGTAAATGTAACGCTTCCATTTGGACAAATAGTTGTGCTACTAGAAGTAAAGCTTGCAACTGGTGCAGCAGCAGCAGGAACCCAATCTAATGTCATTGTAAAAATTAAAGATACTTGTCCTGTTAAATGTACTGCTGCTGGTCCTTTAACAAATGATAACGATGTCCATTGTCTGTCTGTACCTTGTGTTCCACAACCGGCACCATTATCATCCCAACTAGTTTCAATCCAAACTTTATAAGTGCCATCGGCAACCAAAGTTCCTGCAACATTAGTCCCATTCCATGTTGCCATGGTAACAGCACTTGCATATGAATTTAAAGTTGCACCGGTAGTTGCATCAGTAATATTTGAAGCTGACTTTGCTTTCCATTGACAAAGGTGAGAATTTGAATTACCCGAAGAGCCAAATCTGTTCTTTGTTTTAATAAAAGTGCCAGTATTATTCTCAATCCAAATTGCAACAAAATGTTTATTCCCATAACTGCTTGATTGAGCTGGTATTGTTGCTGTAAAATTTAATGTTCCTGCAGTTTGGCAATATGTTTTAGTGCCAATAAAAAATAAAGAACAAATTGCAAATAAAAATGTAAATTTTTTCATCATATATTTTTTAAGATTAAATAATAATGCAATTATATATGATTGTGAATATTTAAAAAATGTTTTTAAACACAATATATTATGTTACAGAGCATCAAATATTTATTGTGTTGCATTTTGTTATTTAATTAGTTGTATAAAACAATATGCAAAATGTGTTTAAAAGCTTATATTTGCGATTTAACTTATTTAGTGCTTTTTTAGTATCAGTCGCTTAAAAACATGTTAGCTGATCTTACTCCAATTAACAATGTCTTTGTGTTTTTTATTTAACTGGTAATTAAGTATTTTGTTTTGAGGTAGTTGTAATGAATTGTCGGTTTTTAATATTAATTCGGCTTCATTTTTAGCAGTTTGTAAAATTCTTCCATCAGTTCCCAAGTCAGCAATCTTAAGGTTGAATGGCAATCCGCTTTGCTGAGTACCTTCAATATCACCTGGTCCACGAAGTTCTAAGTCTTTATCGGCAATTTCGAAACCGTTACTTGTTTCAACCATAATTTGTAAGCGTTTTTGTGCGTCATTCGAAAGTTTAGAGTTCGACATTAAAATGCAATACGATTGTTCTGCTCCTCTGCCAACTCTACCTCTAAGCTGATGTAATTGCGAAAGTCCAAATCTTTCGGCACTTTCAATTACCATAACCGATGCGTTTGGAACATCAACGCCTACTTCAATTACCGTTGTAGAAATTAAAATTTGTGCTTTTCCTGTAATAAAAAGTTTCATTGCAATATCTTTTTCAGCTGGCTTCATTTTTCCATGAACAACAGAAATTAAATAATTTGGTTGTGGAAAATCTACACAATAACTTTCGTAACCATCTTCTAAATCTTTATAATCAAATTTTTCAGACTCTTTAATTAGTGGAAAAACAACATATACTTGCCTTCCAGCAGAAATTTCTTTTTTCAAAAAGCCAAATAATGCTAATCTTTTGTTGTCAAATAAATTAATCGTTTTAATTGGTTTTCGCCCTGGTGGAAGCTCGTCAATTACAGAAATATCTAAATCGCCATAAACTGTCATAGCAAGTGTACGCGGAATGGGTGTTGCGGTCATTACTAAAATGTGTGGTTCAATTTCGTTTTTTTGCCAAAGTCGTGCACGTTGTGCTACGCCAAATCTATGCTGTTCGTCAATAACAACTAACCCAAGATTTGAAAATTTTACTTCGTCTTCGATAAGTGCATGTGTTCCAATTAATATGTTTATTTCATTATTTTGCAATTTGTTATGTAACTCTTTTCGTTCCGATTTTTTTGTTGACCCTGTTAATAATCTTATAGAAATATTAATATCATTACAAAATTTAACGATAGTATTAAAATGTTGATTAGCAAGAATTTCTGTTGGAGCCATAATGCATGCTTGGTAACCATTATCAACTGCCATTAACATTGAAAGTAATGCAACAAGTGTTTTTCCGCTACCAACATCTCCTTGCAATAAACGATTCATTTGCTTCCCTGATAAAAAATCGTTTCTAATTTCGCCAAGCACTCTTATTTGTGCATTTGTTAAAGAAAAAGGTAATTTTTTAAAAAGTTGCTTTGTGTAATTGTCTTTTTGTTTGTAAAAAACGAAGCATTTCGATTTTTCTTTTCTAAAGTTTTTTTGCTTAAGTAAGTTAAGTTGAATAAAAAATAATTCTTCGAATTTTAATCGAAATTCTGCGTTTTTAAGTTTTTCTGGAGATTGAGGAAAATGAGCTTGAAAAAGTGCATCTTTTAGCGAAGCAAGTTTTAATTTATCGATTAAATATGATGGTAACGACTCGTTAATTAATTGAAAATAATTTTTAAAAATAGTCTCTTCAATATTTTTAAAAGTTTTTGAAGTAATAAATTGAGATTTTAATTTTTCGCTAACACTGTATTGGGGCTGAAGAGCTGTTGTTAAACTTTTTTCAAATGTTGTTGCCTCTTCAATTTCAGGGTGTGTAATGTTTAAATTTGTTCCAAAAAGATTTGGTTTTCCAAAAATAACATATTCAATATTTGTTTTATAACTTTTTGTAATCCAAGAAATGCCTTTGAACCAAACTAATTCAATGCCACCAGTTTCATCGTAAAATCGAGCAGTTAGACGTTTGCTTTTCCCATCTCCAATAATTTTAAAATCAATAATTTTTCCTCTAATTTGAATGTAAGGTAAATCGATATTAATCTCAGAAATTTTGTAAAATTTTGTTCTGTCAACGTATTTGTAAGGGAAGTAATATAACATTTCTTCGATAGTGCTTATTCCTAGTGCAGAAGTTAATATTTCTGCTCTTTTAGGACCAACTCCTGGAACGAATTGAATATTATCGCTTAACGCTGTCAATGTTGTAAATTATTTTTTATAAAGATAAATTATTTTTTAAAATTAGAATTTTGAATAACATTTTTGTAGCAAATGGTAATTAAAATTTTAAAAAACTATTAAGATTAATATCTTTGAAATTTATTATAAAATGTTACCTCGAAAGGCAAAAGTACCAATATCTAAATTAATTGTATTAGTTTTATTATTAGTGTTTGTGATTTATTCAAGAAGTTGCATTAAAAAAAATCAAATAAATAATAAAAGTAAAATTGAAATTAAAAAATATAAATAGCTTGAATATTTAATATTAACAATAACTTTAGGTAAGTAATATCGTATAATTTTACAAAATTTAAAAATGTATAATGAGTGTGTTTAATAAAATATTATTAATAAGATTTTTAAAGAAACTCATTTATGTTTTATTTATTACTTTTTCATTTAATTTATATTCTCAAGATTGCAATATTATTTCAAAAGCAAATGATATTTTGCCTGATAAATTATGTGCACCAGTTACAGTTGTTTGGGAAGTAACTTATAGGGGTGTAAATAATAATGGAACTCCTGTTACCATTCAGTTTAATTGGGATGATGGAAATGCTGTGCAAATTGTTACAGCAATTAATACTAATCCAAATCCGCTAATTAGAGAGTGGAAAGCTACTGTAACGCATGTTTATCCTCAAGATGGCCCATCATGTAATTACCTTCCAGAAGCAACTTTAATGGTAAATGGGGTATTATGTACCAGCTCTGTTCAACAACAAAATGTAACTGTTTGGGATACTGATGATCATAATGGGGGACAGTTAGAAATAAATCCTCAAATATTCCCAATTTGTGTTGGAAATGATGGCACAGTTACATTTCAAGATGTAAGTTTGTGGAATTGTGTTCCACCTGTTGAGCTAGATAATCCTAACGATCCTACACGTTGGACTCAATGGATATATGGAACAAATTACACAATAAATAATGTTCTGGTTGGCGGTTCTGCACATGTTTATCCATATTGGGGTGCTGTGGTACCTGCTTTTGGACCAGTTTTAGCTCCTCAACCACCAAATAATACTAGTTTGCCAGTTTATTCACCAAATACTGCTTTAGTTAATCAGTTTTTTGAGGTTACTTTACGAAATTGGAATTATTGTAATCCTTATGATGATCCTAATATTCCTGGCCCACCTGTTGATTTAGTAAATGGCGATTATCCACCTATTGTTACTACCGCAATTGTTTTAATTGTTCCTTATCCTGATGCAACAATTCAACCTGCTGGTCCTTTTTGCTCGAATGCTTCAAATGTTAATTTGTTGGCTGCTACGCCTGGTGGAACATGGTCTGGTACTGGAATAATAAATTCTACAACAGGTCAATTTAGTCCATCTACTGCTGGCCCTGGTGTTCATACAATTACATATACCGTTGTAAGTGCTAATGGCTGTGCAGGTGTTGATACTGTAAATATTACAGTTTGGGCTCGTCCAACCATTAATATTTTACCTGGAACAAATTTGCAAGTTTGTCCTGGTGATACACTTTTTTTAGATGGCAATCCAACACCAGGTGATGGTGCAATTGTAACACATTTATGGACAGGTAACATTGCTCCATTGAGTGCAACAAATATTCAAAATCCATTTTTTACAACAAATACGCCGGGTACATATAATTTAACTTATATAGTTACCGATGCTAATGGTTGTAATCGTCAACAAAATGTAACAATTAATGTAACACAAGTTACAGCTAATATTTTACCTGATCCAGCTCAAGCATGTGCTGGTATTGATTTTCAACTTAATGGTAATCCTACTGGTGGAACTGGTGTTTATACTAGTCATTTATGGTCAGGAGATGTTTCTTATTTGAATTTATCTAATATTCAAAATCCTATCTTTAATTGTAATACAGTTGGAAGTTATAATCTTTTGTATTTTGTTACAGACAACAATGGTTGTTCTGCTACTGATAATTTATTTATTACCGTTTCGCCTGTGCCTATTGCTAATGCTGGAGTTGATGATAGTATTTGTGGAAATGTATATCAATTAAACTCAATTCCAAGTTTTGGTGTTGGATTGTGGACTTTGATAAATGGACCTGGAACTTTAAATTTTTCTAATTCCACAAATTTTAATTCTAATGTAACGGTATCTCAATACGGGACATATAATATATCTTGGCAAGAAGTTTTTGGACCTTTGTGTATTGATATAGATACTGTACAAATTACTTTTATTGAGCAGCCAGTTTCTAACGCGGGTATAGATGATACGCTTTGTGGAACATCAACAATTTTAAATGCATTACCTTCTGTTGGAAGTGGTTTGTGGACGCAAATTTCGGGGCCTGGAACAACAATTATTTCAAATGTAAATAATGCTATAACAAATATCAATGTAAATTATTTTGGAGCATATAGCTATCAATGGTTAGAAAATAATTCTTTTGGTTGCTACGACGTTGATACTGTAAATATTAGTTTTGATGTTGTTCCTGCACCTTCTTTTGTCCCTATTGACACGAATGGTTGTTCGCCATTTTCAGTTAATTTTTTAAATACTACAATTGGAGGAGTTTCATTTCAATGGAATTATAGTGATGGTGGACAATCAACGGATATTAATCCATCTCATAATTTTGTAAATTCCGGAATTTCAGATATTACTTATTTTGTTGAAATGATTGCAACTTCGACTTATGGCTGTAAAGACTCTATAAATCATCAGCTTACTGTTCATCCGCTTCCTGTCTCAAATTTTATTGATGATGGTATGCCTTCATGCAGTCCTGTTGTTGTTAATTTTACAAACGTTTCTTCTAGTGCAGTTAGTTATTTATGGGATTTTGGAGATGGTTCAGCTACAATAAATTCGATAAATGCATCACATACATTTATTAACAATTCAAATTTAATTCAATATTTTTCTATTAAATTGATTGCATATAATTCTTTTGGTTGCGCCGATACGTCAATTAGATATGTTACTGTTTATCCCGATCCAATTTATACTATTTCTGTTACCCCAGACACTGCTTGTCATCCAGCAAATATTCAATTTGTTACACAGCCTGGAGCAAGTTCATATTTGTGGAATTTTGGTGATGGGACTTCTCAAACTGCAGGTTTTACGGTTTATCATCCGTATTATAATACGAATACAAACAATCAAGTATTTGCTATAGAATTAGTTGGAACATCATATTTTGGTTGTGTTGATACGGCATATTGCCAAGTTGTTATTAGCCCAAAGCCAACAGCGTCATTCACTCCTCAACAAACAAGCGGTTGTTCACCAGTAATTATATCATTTGTAAATAATTCAATTGGTGCAAATAATAGTAAATGGTATTGGGGCGATGGAACAAACGAAAATTTAAATACCTCAAACGTTAGCCACTCATATTTAAATAACGCAAATGTTCCAATAACAGTTGTTGTTAGTTTGGTTGTATATAATAATTTTGGTTGCTCAGATTCTACTTCATTACCTGTTGTTATATATCCAAATGTTAATGCATCTTTTATAAGCGATACGGTAGGTTGTTCACCTATTTTAGTTAATCTTCAAAATCAATCAACTGGCTCATTGACTTACAATTGGAATTTTGGTGATGGAGCATTATCAACTCAAACAAATCCAATTCATATATATGTTAACAATAGTCAGAATGATACTAATTATACTATAATTTTAGTTGCAACCTCAAGTTTTGGTTGTAAAGATACGGTTCAGCAAATTATTAATTTACATCCAAAACCAGTTGCAAACATTAATTGCTCACAAGTAACAGGTTGTACTCCTTTTAACACTGTTTTTACAAATAATTCAACAGGGGGAGTTAGCTTTTTGTGGAATTTTGGTGATAATACTTCGTCAACATCTTCAAATTTAAACATAAATCATCAATATATTAATATAACAAATAACCCTATTTCTTATAATACCTTACTTATTGTTACTAATTCATATAATTGCAGCGATAGTTCATTAATTGCAATAACTGTAAATCCCGAAGTAAATGCAATTTTTATTGTAGATACAGCAAATTGTTCCCCGTTAAACTCTCAATTTATAAATTTGTCAATGGGAGCAACCAATTATTTTTGGAATTTTGGCGATGGAACTTCATCTAATGCATTTCAGCCAGTTCATCAATATATAAATACAACTAGTCAGGATTTAGATTTAATTGCAACATTAATTTCAACATCAGCTTATGGTTGTCCCGATTCGTATATTTTAAATATTCATGTTTGGGCAAAACCCGATGCTTCTTTTATTGCTTCACCAATTATTCAAACTTTACCTAACTCAACAGTTATAATTGATAACACAAGTTCTTTAGGCTCGTGGACATATAATTGGAATTTTGGAGATAGTTTATTTTCAACTTTTATTGAACCAGTTAATCATGTATATACCTCATTTGGTATATATAACATTATGCTTATAGTATCATCTTCACATTGTTCAGATACTGCCTATAACACCGTGCAAATAAATGCTCCAGTGCCAATAGCAGAATTTACAATAAATGAGTATGGTTGTGCTCCTTTAACTGTTCAATTTAGTAATCAAAGCCAATTTGCCACATCATATTTGTGGGATTTTGGCGATGGAGGCTCATCTTCAGATGCAACACCTTTATACACATATTCAGATTTTGGCGATTATTTGGTTCAGTTAACAGCTACTGGACCTGGTGGACAAGATATTAAAGCTGGGGGCACAGTTCATGTTTATCAAAATCCTATAGCTTTTTTTACTGTTGCACCTTCGGTTGTGTTTTTGCCAAATGAACCAATACACTGTTTTAATACTTCTGAAAATGCAGTTTCGTATGTTTGGGATTTTGGCGATGGTACAACATCAAATGATGTTAATCCAACTCACCAATATACCCAAGAAGGAGAATTTACTATTGTGCTAATTGTTTCAACAATACACCAATGTGTTGACTCATTTTCTATATATAAGGCAGTAGTTGCAAAATCTGAAGGCTTAATTGATTTTCCTTCTGCATTCTCTCCTAGCACTAGCGGACCAAATGATGGACATTTTTTACCAGGCGATTATAATAACGATGTATTTCACCCTGTTTTTATTGGTGTTGATAGCTATCAATTTTCAATTTATAATCGTTGGGGTGAATTAATTTTTGAAACTAGCGACCCTAATATTGGGTGGAATGGATATTATAGGGGAGAGTTATGTAAACAAGATGTTTATGTATGGAAGGCAAAAGGAAAATTTATTGATGGAAAATCATTTTTTAAAGCAGGCGATGTTACACTAATAAGATAATAATATGAAAAACATTAAAATTATTTTGCTAATTGTTGTAATTCTGATTGCTAATCAGACATACTCACAGTTTTATGGAAAAAATAAAGTATTTCAAAAGAAATTAGAAACAGCAAATTTGCAATTTTCTGATAACAATTATCATATTGCATTACCTGTTTACAACGAATTACATGCAATTGATTCGTTAAACACTGAGGTGTGTTATAAATTAGGCGTTTGTTTGTTTAAAGTACGACGACAAACGTTAGATTGCATACCATTATTCGAGAAATCTAAAAATGATTATTCCGAATCGTATTTTTACTTGGGACAACTTTATCATAGGTTAGGTCAGTTTAATAAAGCATTAGAATGTTATCAGGAATTTAAAAATGCTGGCGAAAAACCAGATATATCTATCGATGAGGATGATTATTATATGCAAAAATCATTGAATGCAAAAGAAATGATGTTAACAAAGACAAATGCAACAGTAACAAATTTCAATAACGGAATTAATACTCCTTATGCAGAATATGTTCCTTTGTTAAACCCAGATGAAACAAAATTGTATTTTACAAGCCGAAGAAAAGGCAGTACTGGCGATTTACTTGACCCATACTATGAATATTTTGAAGATATTTATGTTTCAGAAAAAGTTGATAAAATGTGGGGTGTCCCTATTAATGCAGGTTCT
>JAVHRJ010000028.1:0-1393 GCA_036171595.1 Bacteroidales bacterium | reverse complement strand
TTTTTTTGAAACATGACAATAAATGAAATAGTAAAAATAGAAGAAACCAACACCGCTCAAATCTATTTGCTCAAAGAAGGTTTTGTTGGTAAGAAAAAGAGTAGTAAATAATCTGAAACAAAAGCTCTGGCTCTTTGAAAATTGCCAGAGCAAGAATTTAAACGTTCTGCAAAAAATAAATCCTGCCATTCGTTCATATTTTGGGCATTTTAGCCATGCAAATAGCTATAGATTACAACAACAATTTATAAATAATCTTTTTAAATTAAATCTTTCAAAACCATGAAAACAATAATTAGTCGTAAGGCATCAGTCATAAGTCGTTTTTTACATTCGCTTTATACCTTTAAACCTTTATACCTTATACCTTATACCTTTTTTTTACTTTTAACTTTTCATTGCTATTCGCAGATAAGTATAAATTTTAGCGATACTTTTAAAATACAGGGCAAAGCGTTTTTGTTGCAAAACAGAATGTCCACCACCATGATTGATTCGGCAACTATTACAAACAACCGTGTTGTTTTTTCTTTACCCGATACTATTCAACAGGGGCTTTACGTTGCAACTTTTTATACCAATACACAGCGCGAGCCTGTAAACTTGCCTGTGTTACTCTCAAAATCGGAAAAGCAAATCAGCATTACAACTTCAATCACCAACCCTTTTAAAGAAATTAAAATACTACACTCACCCTATAATGAAAATTATTATACTTTTCTGAAAAAAGACAACATCTTACAACAGCAACAGAAACTATTATCCGGTCTTGCGCCTTTATATTCGCAACATGATGCTTTTTATTTGTCACTATCCGGCGAAATGGTTAGGATAATGCAAACAAAAGATTCTCTGTATAATTTCTATTTAAAACAAAAGTTTTCCGATCCGGTAAATTCACTAATAAAGCGACAAATAGAGGCAGCCGAAAAACAATTTACATCCCTTAACCCTGCCGGAGAACCTTTGTTTATAAATAGTCCCGTATTAATGCAGTGGGTATGGGCATATTTATCACAATATAAAAATGAAAAGATGAACAGGGAAGAACAGGCGAAAAATTATATGAAAGGCATAGATACGCTTGCCAATATGTTTAACACGCTAACTGATGTAAGAAGCGATATATTTAAAGAAGTAAGCAAAGCATTTGAACAATCGGGCTATGACGAAGTAAGCCTTCATATTTATGATGTTTATTTGCTAACCAATACCTGCCATGCAGATGAAGCTATTAAACTCAAAGCCGAAAACTTAAAAAATATCCAAATAGGTAAAACTGCTCCCGATATTTTATTTGATAACAATACTGCCGGCATAAACTCTTTGTATAAAATAAAGGCAAAATATACATTGCTGGTATTTTGGGCAAGTTGGTGTATCCATTGCCAGG
>JAVHRJ010000027.1:0-1395 GCA_036171595.1 Bacteroidales bacterium | reverse complement strand
GGATTGAACTTTGGAGTTCCATCGCCTTTGGCATAATATATTACTTCATCTTGGAAAGTTTCTAAACCTCCAATACCAGCACCCCAAATTACACCTACTCTTTGTTTGTTTACGTTTGAATCTAAAATTCCAGCATCTGCAATGGCTTGCTCACCTGCGACTATAGCGTATTGAGCAAATTTATCCATACGTCTTGCTTCTTTTCTATCGATAAATTCTTCAATATTGAAGTTTTTAACTTCACAAGCAAATTTTGTTTTATGTTTTTCAGTGTCATAATAAGTTATTGGTGCCGCACCGCTTTTCCCGCTAATTAAGGCCTCCCAATATTCTTGAATGTTGTTTCCAATTGGAGTTAAAGCTCCAAGTCCTGTAACTACTACACGTTTTAGTTGCATAAATTTTTTTTTAGTTATATAGAAAAACCCAATGTATCATATTATAAATATAAACATTGGGTATTACATAAATGTCTTATGTTGAATGATTGTAATACAATCAATGTTTTTACAAATCTAAACAAAGATTTTTAAAAACAGAAACAAAAATAACAACATCCGTATAAAAATAAATTTACACGGATGAATGGTTATTATTTCTTAGCTTCTTCGATGTAAGAAATTGCTTGACCTACAGTAGCAATGTTTTCAGCTTGGTCGTCTGGAATTTGAATATCAAATTCTTTTTCGAATTCCATGATAAGTTCTACTGTGTCTAATGAATCAGCTCCTAAATCATTAGTGAAGCTAGCTTCTGTTACAACTTCGTTTTCGTCAACGCCTAATTTGTCTACGATAATCGCTTTTACTCTTGATGCAATGTCTGACATAATCTTTAATTTTAAAATTTAATTTGTTGGCAAAAATAAAAAACTTTATTTTAAAACAACTATTTAGTTAATAAATGTGACAGCTAATTTATAAAATAAATTTAACAAAGACATCTTATTGTTATTTATTCTCCAATTTTATTCCTTTTTTTGCAGGATTAAAATCGCTTTTTTTATGAAAAAAATTCTAATTTTCGCTTCAGGATCGGGAACTAATGCTGAGAACATTATTAAGTATTTCAGAGCTCAAGAAATCGCATCGGTTGTAGCTGTTTTTACAAATAATCCAGAGGCGAAAGTCATCGAAAGAGCTCAAAAATTAAATGTTAGTACTCAAACTTTTACCAAAACGGAACTAAATCAAATTGATTTTCTCAAAAAAATAGCTTCTTTTCAGCCCGATTTAATTGTCCTTGCTGGATTTTTGCTGCAATTTCCCGAAACAATTATTCAAGCCTATCCTAATAAAATAATAAATATCCATCCTGCATTGCTGCCGAAATACGGCGGAAAAGGAATGTACGGAATGAATGTTCACCGAGCTGTAGTTGAAAATAAAGAAAAAG
>JAVHRJ010000026.1:0-1403 GCA_036171595.1 Bacteroidales bacterium | reverse complement strand
TTTCTGGTATTGCTCTGGCTTCGAAAATAACTGCCATTTTTTTTATTTGGCCAATAATTTTAATTGGTCTATATAAAAAAGAATATTTAAGTACTATTTTTTTTATTCTAGTTACTAGTTTCGTGTTTCTTGTTTCCTCTCCCTATAACTTCATCGATATCAACAATTTTTTGTCATCAATGCATTATGAAACTGGTGTTGCTACCGGTGCTATCGAGGTTTTCTACACCCGACAATTTTTAAATACTGCACCATATACATTTCAATTTACTCATATTTTCACCTATGTATTGGGTTTTCCTGTTCTTATTTTTTCCGTTTTAGGAATTATTACATTCATTGAAAATTGTAAATTGAAAATTGAAAATTATCGAAAGTGGTTAATGATATTAATTCCAGTTTTAATTTACTTTTTATATTTCGGACAACTTTTTGTCAAATGGACCCGTTTTATGAGTCCCATATTTTTTATCTTTCCCTTATTTGCCACATTTTTTATTTCTAAGTTAAAATTTCGTTATCAAGCCATCATTACTGTTTTTTGTCTTATCCCTGGCCTTTTATTTATGTCTCAATATTTGTTACCCAATCCTCGCGTTTCAGCCCAGAATTGGATAAATAATAATATTCCTAAAAATAGTACTATTTTGTCCGAATCAGGTAACGTCACCGATTTAAATCTTCGTCCCGACATTAATGTCATTAACTTTGATTTCTATAGCTTAGATGAAAATTATGAAAATAAATTAAAATTAGATCATTATTTATCCATTGCCGATTTTGTTTTAATTCCCAGTCGTCGCATTTTAAAAAATCAAAACAATTTTATGTTTCCATACAGTCAAAATTATTATCAAACAGTTTTTTCAAATAAATATCAAAAAATTTATCAGTCTTCAAATTTTGATTTTTTGTTAAATTACGAATCAGCCGAGGAAACCTTTACTGTCTTTGACTATCCAGTTATTCGTATATATGAGAAAAACAAATAGTCCAGCCATGGCAAATAATAAATTGCCCAGCCGGCGAGGCGATAATTAAATCGAAATATTAATACATAATAGAAAAACAAATAGTCCAGCCATGACGAATAATAAATTGCCCAGCCGGCGAGGCGATAATTAAATCGAAATATTAATATATAATAAAGTATCAAATATAATTAAAAATTAGAAATTATAATTCAAAAATTGATTAGAAATTGGAAATTGAAAATTAGAAATTATTTGGCCATAATGATTATTTTTATTATGGCCTTAACTCTTAGGTTATATGGTCTAAATTGGGATCAAGGTCAACATCTCCATCCCGACGAACGGTTTTTAACTATGTTCACTACCGATATTAGTTTGCCAAAGTCGATTGCAGAATATTTCAATAATCAACAATCACCATTAAATCCA
>JAVHRJ010000025.1:0-1405 GCA_036171595.1 Bacteroidales bacterium | reverse complement strand
AATTTAACAATTTGAGCGTTTATTTTCAATATATTAATCGGGTGAGTAGTTACAACGATTTATCATAATCCTAATATACGTTTTAACTTTCCAACTTGCGATTCCCACAAATTATTTGTATCTTCTTTATCATCGGGTTCAGCAAAATCGGTAACAATAAGGGTTGTGTCGCCCGATATTTCTTGCACTTCAATTTTAAATTCGAAATAATAATCTTCTTTGGCATTTTCGTCTTCTTCCCATTTAAAACGAATAAATTTAAAATCTTTGCTTGAGATAATTTTCGCTTTTTGAACAGAATTTTCCCAAATAAACGTTAAATAACCTCCACTTGAATTTACATCATCAGCAAACCATTCCGACAAACCACTTGGTGTACTGAGCCTTGGGAATAATATTTTTGGAGATGTGTTTACCGAAAACTCCAATTGAATTTTTTCCTTCATCACAAAATCAATTATTTTTTTTCTTAAAGATAGCTTTTTGTTTTAAAATTACAAAAAATAGAATTAAAAAATTAAATTTGCAAAATTAAAAATGGCGAGGTAGCTCAGCTGGTTAGAGCGCATGATTCATAATCATGAGGTCGACGGTTCAAGCCCGTCTCTCGCTACTGTAAGGGCAAAAGGTTTTAGACGGTTTTTAGTTTGAAGCTTTTTTTTATTTGCACACCATTTGCACACAAATTGACTTTTAAGCACTTTTTTAATTTGCACAAAATTTGCATACACAGGTATTTGTATTCACTCAGTTAGTTAATAATTTTGAGTATGTTTATATTTATAAAAAACTATTTTAGACTAAATTCATTATTAAAAATGCTTTCTGCTGAAATATCCATTTCACCATTTAGCCAAGTTAAATGACCATATTGCATTTTGACTTTTTTAAACTTTGCAATGTCTTTAAATTGTAAAGTCATCGGGTTTTGTGCTTGACTTATAAATGTTTCAAAATCGGCAATTTTAACTTGCTCATTTTCAAAAACGATTTCTAACTTGTAATCTGACAAGTATTTGACTTTTATCACTTTCATAACAAATCTTTTGAAGTTAATTTTTTCATTTTTATTTTTTCATTGTAAACAAAAAATCTAATCCACAAAGTTATAATTTCGTACTTCTCTGTATTTACTAATTTTTTTAATTGTTTAAGTTTTGATGGGGTAAATTCTTTTTTACCTTTTATAGACGAATATCTTATTCTTTCTATTTTTTTGTCTTTTAGGTATATTTATACTTTAATTTCACTATCATTGTAAAATGCGTGAATGTGAATTGGCAAATGGTCATTACTAAAAAACTTAATGACGATTCCTAAATACTCAAATAATGTTGGCATAAATTTATTTTAATGCTTATCCCAGAGAATACCTAAAAAATATTATCTTTGCAAAAAACATATT
>JAVHRJ010000024.1:0-1407 GCA_036171595.1 Bacteroidales bacterium | reverse complement strand
CTGTTAAATAATTCGCAATTACCCGCAGGCACTTATTTTTACCAGTTGCAAACAAAAAAAGGGAATGTGGGAGTGAAGAAGATGGTGGTAATTAAATAACAAATTAAAAAAAATAAAAATTATGGAAAAAGAAATTAAAAAAGTTGTACAACTTACAACAGGTTATGGTACAATTGCCGTTGATACGCAGGATTTGCCAAACGGTACTTACACATTCTCACTAATAACTAATGGTATAGTGTATAACACTAAGAAGATGATTAAAACCAAATAATCATCTTTAAAATATTAGGAAAGGGCAGGTAGTTTATTAATTATAAACTTGCCTTTTTCTTTATTAATCATTACCTTTATATTAAATATTGCATGAGCAACAAAAAAATAAAATGAAAAATTTTAAATATATTTTATTTGTTTTATTTAATCTCATCTATTTCTCTTCATTTTCACAAGGTGAATTTATTGTAGAAATAGATAGAACGACTGGAAATTATGTAAAAATTGGTGGCCCTGTAATTGCTGGAATTTGCTATTTCCCTGCAAATATACGTACCTATAATGAAAACAGTGGAATATTCATTTTCCCAAGTGTCAGCCCTACACATAGCTTATTTTCTATTGATGTTTCAAATGATTCAATAATAAGCAACCCTTTATATAATAATGGTCTCACAGAATTTGAATACAGCAACTCATTAAGTACATTATTTGGACAATTGCCAGATAATACAAATGATGTAAAATATTTTGTGTCAATTAACCCTGCAACAGGAGTTCCTGCAATAATCGGAAATTCTATTCCTTCTTCTTCAACTTTCCAAGGAATGAGTACGTTTGACCAAACAAATAATAGATATATTTTTATCGGCCCTATTAATTTATTATACTCGATAGATGCTACTGATGGAAATGTACTTTCAAATCCGGCATTAGTATTATCATCTGGTGAGAGTATTGTGAATATATCTTTTGATAATTCGACTAATATTTTATATGGATTGTTGCAGGATAATAATGTTCAAAAATATTTTTTAGTTTCTATAAATACATCAACAGGTACTATAATAAAGATTGGAACCGGAACAACCCTTGGTAGTGGAACTGGCAGTTCAACAATTGACGAAACAAACCAACAATATATTTATTTATATTCGGGTACCGGAAGATATATAAGTACATTAGATATTACAACAGGAAATGTGTTATATAACAATTTTATTGCAGCTTCAAGTGGGGATCTTTTCTACAGTTTAAAATACGATAATATTCAAGGAAAATTATACTCAATGTATTGGGATAATTTAATTGAATCAGTAGGAGTAGAACTTGCAAATAAAAATATACCTACATTAAGCGAAGCGCGTCCTAATCCAAACGATGGAAAGGCTGAGATTGATTACTACCTGC
>JAVHRJ010000023.1:0-27580 GCA_036171595.1 Bacteroidales bacterium | reverse complement strand
AAATATTTTATATTTTGCTATATATTGCAAGTTATAATTTATCATTTTCACAAATCAAACTTCTTAGATTCTTCCCAAATTAAATTCATTTCATCGAGCGACATATCGTGTAACGATTTTCCTTTGGCAATAGTTTGTTGTTCGAGATAATTAAAACGATGTATAAATTTCTGATTTGTTCTTTCAAGAGCTAATTCCGGGTCAATATCGTACAATCGTGCAGCATTAATTACCGAAAATAACAAATCGCCAAATTCGAGTTCAGTTTTCTTTAAATTATCAGTTTTATTAGCTTCAACAATTACTTCATTTAATTCTTCATTTACTTTTTCCCAAACCTGATTGCGTTCCTCCCAATCGAAGCCTACCCCCCTTGCCTTTTCTTGGATTCTACTGGCTTTAACCATTGCAGGTAGCGAAACAGGAACTCCATTTAATACTGATTTGTTTCCTTCTTTAAGTTTTAAATCTTCCCAATTACGTTTTACTTCTTCATCATCGGCAACAACTACATCGCCATAAATATGAGGATGTCTGAAAATTAATTTTTCACAAATTGAATTAATTACATCATCAATATTAAAAGCATTTTGTTCGGAACCAATTTTTGCATAAAAAACAATATGCAATAAAATATCGCCTAATTCTTTTTTTATTTCATTAACATCATTTTTAGTAATAGCATCGGCAAGTTCGTAAGTTTCTTCGATTGTTAATCTACGTAAAGTATCAAAAGTTTGTTTTTTATCCCAAGGGCATTTTTCGCGCAACTCATCCATTATTGCCAATAACCTATCGAAAGGCTTTTGTTCTTTATATTTCGTCATCATAAGGGGAATTAAATACATTTTCTACTGTCCAAGCTAATGGTTCGTGCACACAAAAAGTACGAATAGTTCGAGTAACTTCTTTAAAAAGTTCAGTTTTTTTATACTTTTTTAAATGTTTTTCGGTTGCCCAAATAGTATATGAAAAATAAATAGAAGAATTTTCCTTATCACAAAAAATATCGTGATGTAAACACCCTTCTTGCTTAAGTTTTTCGTCTTTTAAGTTTTTCATAAAAAGTTCGAAAAGCTCAATCTTTTTATCTATAAGCTCCATTTTTATTACTCTAAGTATCATAAAATTCAATTATTATATTTGATTTCACCTCTAATTTTATAAGTTGTGCGGCAGAATTATTAACAACTGCTAACTCTAATAATCCAAGCGAGTTAAATAATGCAATTAATTCAATATCATCATCTTCAACATACGAATTACTTATTTTAGAAATTGGATAATTTTCGTTTCCTGGAATAATTTTAAATTTTCTATTTTGTTTAGTTTTATCAAATTGTTCTTTAGTAACATTTGTTATTGCATTTCCATAATTATCAATATAAATAATATGACCAGTTATTGAAAATTTTTCTATTGTTGCAAATAAATTTTTATCTATTTTATAATTTTCAATTTCTGAAGAAAATTCGCTTATAATTTCATTATTTAAAATTTTACAAGCATATTTTGCAAATATATCTTTTTCGGGAAAAGTTGTATTTTTATCATTAAAACTATAAACTGCTTCAGGCTTATCGTCAGTAAATATTGAAAACAAGCCATTATCGGCAGTAAAAATAAAACGATTTTTATATTTAAAACATAAATACCCGTTTTTTCTATTCAAAACACTATTAACTCCAATAATAAAAACAGTGCCCTCGGCAAAATCGCTAAAACAAGATTTTAATACAAAAGCGGCTTGTAAAACGTTATAAACAGAAATAGTGTTACAAACATCAATAACTTTTGTTTCGGGTAAAACAGAATATATATAACCTTTTACAGCTCCCAAATAGTAGTCGTTTTGTTGCCAGTCGGTAATTAAAGCTATAAAAGGCATTGTTAATATTATTTTATAAATAAATAAAAATTAAAAACACAAATGTACTTACTTTGCATTTATCAAAAATACAGAATTATTTCAAATTCATGACTGAAAAAAATATTCTTATCGAAAATATTGACCCTTTAATATTTTTTGGCGTAAACAACCTCAATATCAATAAAATAACAAAACTATATCCAAATTTAAAAATTGTTGCTCGTGGAAATGAAATAAAAATTTTCGGAACAAAAGTCGAAACTGAACTTTTAAGCGAAAAAATTAACGAACTAATTAGATACTGCTCTAAATATAACCAATTACCCGAAGAAGTTGTTGATTACACTTTGCAATCTGAATTGATTTTAAGTAACGAGCAAAATAATTTAAATGAAATAATAATAACATTTAACAGTAACGGAAAGCCAATAAAAGCTTTTACTGCTAATCAAAAAATTTTAGTTGAAAAAAGCAATAAAAATGATTTAATTTTTGTTGTAGGCCCTGCTGGTTCGGGAAAAACATATACAGCAATAGCTTTAGCAGTTAGAGCGTTAAAAAACCGTGAAGTACGTCGTATTATTTTAAGTCGTCCTGCTGTTGAAGCTGGCGAAAATTTGGGTTATTTACCTGGCGATTTAAAAGAAAAACTCGACCCATATTTGCAACCACTATATGATGCTTTACGCGATATGATTCCAGTAAAAAAATTAAAGGAATATTTAGACGAAAACATTATTGAAATTGCGCCACTTGCCTTTATGCGAGGTAGAACGTTAGATAATGCATTTGTTATTTTAGACGAAGCACAAAATGCTACATCACCACAAATAAAAATGTTTTTAACAAGAATGGGGCGGAGTGCTAAATTTATGATTACTGGCGATTTAACTCAAATTGATTTGCCTCGCAAAAATGATTCAGGATTAGTACATGCTATTGAAATACTTAAAAACATTGAAGGAATTGCCACTATTGTTTTTGATGAACAAGATATTGTAAGACATAAACTTGTAAAAAGCATTGTAAAAGCATACGAAAATAACAAATAACAATAATAAATAATATGAGCACTTTAAAAAGTACAAATTTTAATTTTCCATTGCAAAAAAGCCATTACATAGGAAAAGTACGCGACGTATATAACATTAACAATGAATTAATGATAATGGTTGTTAGCGATAGAATTTCGGCTTTTGATGTAGTTTTACCCGAAGGAATTCCTTATAAAGGACAGGTTTTAAATCAAATTGCAGCAAAATTTCTTGATGCTACTAAAGATATTATT
This sequence comes from Bacteroidales bacterium, assembly GCA_036171595.1. GTDB lineage: Bacteria > Bacteroidota > Bacteroidia > Bacteroidales > GWA2-32-17 > GWA2-32-17. The sequence continues at coordinate 24,422 of JAVHRJ010000023.1, read as the reverse complement.
CCAAATTGGAAAATTGCTACACCCGACCCTAATGTTACAATAGGCTTAAAATGTGAACCATACCCTGTTGAAATGATTGTTAGAGGTTATTTAACAGGAAGCAGTTGGAGAACTTATAAATCGGGAAAACGCGAAATATGTGGAGTAAAAATTCCAGATGGAATGCGCGAACACGAAAAATTTAAGTACCCAATTTTAACACCTACTACAAAAGCATCTGAAGGACATGATGAAGATATATCACGCGAAGATATTATAGCAAAAGGATTAATACCAGAAAATGAATATGTTGAAATTGAAAAATATGCTCTCGAAATTTTTAAAAGAGGTAGCGAAATAGCAAATAAACAAGGACTAATTTTAGTTGACACCAAATACGAGTTTGGAAAATTTAATAATAAAATTTATTTAATTGACGAAATACACACACCCGACTCATCGCGATATTTTTATTTAAAAGGTTACGAAGATAGATTTGCCAAAAACGAACCCCAAAAGCAACTTTCAAAAGAATTTGTTCGCGAATGGCTTATGGATAATGGATTCCAAGGTCAACATGGGCAACAAGTTCCCGAAATGAATATAGAGTGGGTAAATCAAATTTCTGAACGATATATTGAACTATACGAAAATATTACTGGCGAAAAATTCGTAAAAGTTGATACTTCTGATATTAATAATAGAATTGAAAAAAATATTTTAAATTTTTTGTCAAATTATAAAAATTAAAAATAGCTGGTTATACTTAAAACGGGATAAATTTGTACATTTTCCATGAATTATTTAGTTATTAAGTTAATATGTTATTAAGTTTATTATCTTACGTTTTCGAATAACTCAATAACTTAATAACCCAATAACTTGATGTAATATTTTATTCCACACATAGTATAAACATTCTATTTTTTAGCTTATTCCTAATATTTGTTATAACATTTTAAATATTCTATTCCAAATAAAATATTTTTGTTTATTGTTACTTCCAATAGAAAACAAAACAAAATTTGCTTTCCCAATAATGTAACTTTCTGGCACAAAACCCCAGTATCTACTATCTTTTCCGTTATCGCGATTATCGTCTAGCACAAAATAATAATCTAATTTAAACTTATATTTTGTTGATAAACTATCGTTAATATATATTCTTTTGTCTTTTATTTCTAATTTATTATTTTCATATACTTCAATAACTTTTTTATAAATATCAATATTTTTAAAATCAATATTTATAAATTTTCCCTTTGCTGGGACAAAAACAGGTCCAAAATAATCGAGATTCCAATTAAAATTTTTGCTTTGAGGAAAGAAAATATTTGATTTTGCATTTCGCTGTAACTTTATTAAATTAACTTTTTTAATTAATGAATCATTTATTATTTCTTCGGCAGTTTTTTTACTAATAAAAAAGTCGTAAACAAAAGAGCTATCAATACTCCCACCTTCATTTATTGAATGCTTTTTGTAAAATTCATTTGATAATTCAGATACAGAAAAAACTCGGAACCTATATTTTGTATCATTTGTTATATCAACGCAAGTACCATTTACAAATACTTTTTTATCAACAATGTTTATAGTATCCTCTGGTAATGCAACACAACGCTTTAATAACTTAGTTTTATTATTTACCGCAATACCACTTTCGGCAGGATAGTTAAAAAGTAAAATATCGTTTCTTGAAATATCTGTAAATCCAAAAAATCTAAAATAATTAAATTTGTTGTCAACAGTATCGTTAAAAAATGGAATTGATAACCGTGCACCAAACGATAATTTATTAATAATAACATAATCGCCAGTATATAAAGTCGATTCCATTTTAGAATCGGGCATCACATAAAATTGGAAAGCAAAAATTCTAAGTAATAATATTAGAAAAAGTGCAATTATAAATGCTTTTAGCCATTCGTATTTTGTACTTTGTTTCTTTTTTGAAGTCTTGTTATTTGCTTTTTTTTTCATTAATTTATAAAACGGAACATTCTGTTCCAGCGAATTTTGCTAAATAAACTTTTATCTTTATCGAGCGATAACCACACAAAAACAGCTTTTCCAACAATATGATCTTCGGGTACAAATCCCCAAAAACGACCATCTTGTGAATTATGTCTATTATCTCCCATCATAAAATAATAATCCATCTTAAAAGTATAAGTTGATGCTTCTTTTCCGTTGATAAAAATTTTATTGTCTTTTACTTTCAAATCGTTTTCTTCGTAAACATCAATCAAACGTTGATAAATTGGCAAGTTTTTAAAAGTTAAACTAACAGTTTGTCCTTTTTTAGGAATAGTTAATGGTCCAAAATTATCGCGACTATAACAAATTGCACTATCTTGAGGAAACACATCTTCACGCTCAGTAATTTCAGCTATTTTAACTGAGATAACATTTGGAAAAGAACGAATAGTATTTGCATTTTCTTCAGTTAAAGGAATAATATATTGCACAGTGTTTTTATGAGTAACAGTATCAATAAAATTAGCCTGAGTCATTTGTGAAAAAGCGATATCATCATCAGAAATATTTAATCGCTCTAAGTTTTTAGGATTAAGTGTTAATCCATCTGTAATTACTTCATAATTATATTGCATTCTTTCAAAATGTTCTTGTTTTTTCCCATTAATATACGCAATAGCATGTTTAACTTCAATAATGTCGCCTGGAACAGCAACGCATCTTTTAATATAATTTTCTTGTTTATCAACAGGCCTATAAATAACATCGCCAAAATTTAGTTTATCATCCCAAACTCTATCGCGGCCATATCTGCGACACAAATCGTAATAACTTTCATTTTGGCGTTTTAAAGCAACTGTATCACCTTCAGGAAAATTAAACACAACAATATCGTTACGCTTTACATCGCCAAAGCCAGCAAGTCGTTTATATGGCCATTTTATCCATTCAACAAATGATTTACGTGTTTCGCTTAACGGCATAGTATGATGTACAAATGGAAATGAAAGTGGAGTATTAGGTAATTTTGGTCCATAGCTAACTTTGCTTACAAATAAATAATCACCTACCAACATAGTTTTTTCCATTGATGATGTTGGTATTGTATATGCTTCAATAAAAAACATTCTTATTAATGTTGCAGCAACTACAGCAAATATAATTGCATCAACCCACTCAATTATTTTACCTGGCTTTTGACCACGTTTTTTCCAAAACGACCAGTTTACTTTTTTAGAAATATACACATCGTATAAAATAGGTAAGCCTAATAACAACCAAAAATCACCTATCCAAATTACCATTAGAATATAAATTACAAGGGCTATTGGAAATTTTACCCATTTGTTTTTTAAAAACTGAAAATATTTACTCATAATTTTAAAATTTTATACTAGTTTGTTATATAAATCTAACATAGTGAATACCCCACTTTTATTATAAAACATTTCGGCAGCTAAAATTGCTCCTTTTGCAAAATTTTTTCTATTTTTTGCAGTATGTTTTATTTCAATTATATCATCATCTGATTCAAAAATAAGGTTGTGTATGCCTGTTGTTTCTGCAATACGATTAGAATAAATAGGCAAATTGTTTATATCGCAATTTTCTGATTTATTCCAATTTTTATATTTTGATAAAAAAGGTAAAACATTTTTGGCAAGCGTAATTGCTGTACCACTCGGACTATCTAATTTTTGTAAATGATGAGTTTCCTCAATTTTTACTTTGTAATTTGAAAACTCATTAAATATTTTTGAAGCATTTTTTGCAATTTCAATATATAAATAAACTCCTAAACTAAAGTTTGAAGAATAAAATAAAGTTCCTTTATTATTTACACAATAGTTAACAACGTTATTAACATTATCATACCAACCAGTTGTTCCGCAAATAATTGGAACTTTATTGTTGATACATGCATAAATATTTTTTAATGCTGATTCGGGATTAGTAAATTCTATTGCAACATCGGTATTATTATTATTAATTTTATTAATATCATTGGTATTGTTAAAATCAATAATATTTGATATACTATGGCCATTTTGAGTAGCAATCAACTCAATTTCTTTTCCCATTTTGCCATAACCAATAATTGCAATTCTCATTAAAACAATATTTTGCTAAAAATAAAAAAAGGGAAGCAATAAATGCTTCCCAAAAATATAAAATATGTTAATAGTTACTTACTTTTAACAGTTTTTACAATTGCAGCAAAAGCTTCTGGATTATTCATAGCTAAATCGGCTAGAGCTTTTCTGTTTAATTCAACACCTGATTTATGAATAGCATCCATAAACTTAGAGTACGATAACCCGTGCTCACGAACTGCTGCATTAATTCTTTGAATCCATAATGCACGAAATTCAATTTTTTTCTTACGACGGTCGCGATATGCATAACCTTGACCTTTTTCCCAAGAATTTTTGGCAACTGTCCAAACATTTTTTCTTGACCCAAAACTACCTTTGGTGCGTTTTAGGATTTTTTTTCTGCGTTCTCTAGACGCAACATGATTCACTGAACGTGGCATAGTTTTTCTTTTTTTTGAATGGTTAGCGTTCTTTTTTCAGAAACTTTTAAGCTAATTCATTCTGTTAAACAATTTAGTTAATTAAATACTTAATAAAAGCTCAACGTGTTTTTGATTTGCTTTATTTAATACTGCAAAATGACCAAGATTTCTTTTACGTTTTTTTGATTTCTTGGTTAAAATGTGGCTTTTATAAGCATGCTTCCGTTTTAATTTTCCGGAACCGGTAACTGCAAATCTTTTTTTTGCACCGGAATTTGTTTTCATTTTTGGCATTTTCTGTCTTTTATAAAATTATCAAACTTTCTTTTTAGTAGATTTTGGAGTAAACATCATTATCATTCTTTTACCCTCAAGTTTTGCTTCTTGCTCAACTTTTCCATATTCCTCTAAATCCTTTACAAATCTTTTTAATAGCTCTTCACCTTGTTCTTTATAGATAATTGATCTACCTCTAAAAAACACATAAGCTTTAACTTTTGCACCTTCTTTTAAAAAATTTATTGCATGATTAAGCTTAAAATTATAATCGTGTTCGTCGGTATTTGGACCGAAGCGAATTTCTTTAATTACTACTTTAAGCGTTTTAGCCTTAATTTCTTTATTTTTCTTTTTTTGTTGATACAAAAACTTTTGTAAATCAACAATTTTACAAACTGGTGGTTCGGCTGTTGGAGAAATTTCAACCAAATCTAAATTTAAATCATCAGCCAATCTTAGCGCTTCTTGAATTGAAAAAACGCCTGGATTTTCGATATTATCTCCTACAAGACGAACAGCCTTTGCACGAATTCTTTCATTGGTAGCAAAATTTAGGTCATCAGATTCTCTTTTACGACCTGAAAAATTGCGATTAAATGGTTCAGCTATAACTTTTGTCCTCCTATTATTTAGTTTATTTCTTTTAACATCTCTTTAATTTCCAATTGTAAAAGATTTGCAAATTCGGCTATCTTCATACTACCTTTATCCCCATCGCCTTGTTTTCTAACAGCAATAGTTTCGGTTTGTTCTTCTTTTTCACCTACAATAAGTAGATAAGGAATTTTCTTTAACTCATTATCTCTTATCTTTTTACCTATCTTTTCGTTTCGGTCATCAACGAGGGTGCGAATATCGTAATTATTTAGCAAATTTTCAACTTTTTTAGCATATTCGTTAAACTTTTCACTAATTGGCAGTATTACAGCCTGTTCTGGGGTTAACCAAAGGGGAAATTTACCTGCTGTATGTTCAATAAGTACAGCAACAAAGCGTTCCATTGAACCAAAAGGCGCACGATGTATCATTACAGGGCGATGTTTTACATTATCGTTTCCCATATATTCTAATTCAAAACGTTCAGGTAAATTATAATCGACTTGTATTGTTCCTAATTGCCATTTTCGTCCTAATGCGTCTTTTACCATAAAATCTAACTTTGGTCCATAAAACGCTGCTTCGCCAAGTTCAACAACTGTTTTTAATCCCTTTTCGTTAGCAGCTTCAATAATAGAAGTTTCAGCTTTTTCCCAATTTTCATCACTTCCAATATATTTTTCTTTATTATTTGGATCGCGTAATGAAATTTGACTTATAAAATCTTTAAAATCTAAAGTTTTAAAAATATATAAAACGATATCAATTACCTTTAAAAACTCTTCTTTTAACTGGTCGGGACGACAAAAAATATGTGCATCGTCTTGCGTAAAACTTCTTACACGTGTTAGTCCATGTAATTCACCACTTTGCTCGTAACGATAAACTGTTCCAAATTCTGCGAGTCGTATTGGCAAGTCGCGATATGAATGTGGTTTATGTTTATAAATTTCGCAATGATGGGGGCAATTCATAGGTTTCAATAAAAACTCTTCGTTTTCGTCGGGTGTATGAATTGGCTGAAACGAATCTTGGCCATATTTTGCATAATGTCCAGACGTTACATAAAGTTCTTTTTGACCAATATGAGGGGTTATTACAGGTAAGTAGCCATATTTTTTTTGAACTTTTTTAAGAAATTGCTCTAAACGTTCGCGTAATGCAGCACCCTTTGGTAGCCATATTGGCAATCCTGCTCCCACTTTTGCAGAAAACATAAAAAGTTCTAATTCTTTTCCAATTCTACGATGATCGCGTTTTTTAGCTTCTTCTAAAAATACAAGATATTCTTCGAGTAACTTTTGCTTTGGAAATGTTATTCCATATATTCGAGTAAGCTGTTTGTTTTTTTCGTTTCCACGCCAATAAGCACCTGCTAGGCTTAAAATTTTAACTGCTTTTATATATCCAGTATTTGGTAAATGTGGACCTCGACATAAATCGGTAAATTTTCCTTGTTTATATAATGTTATTGTACCGTCCTCAAGTTCATTTAATAGTTCTAACTTTAAATTATCATTCTTCTTCGTGAAAAATGCAATAGCTTCATTTTTAGAAATATCCTCACGTAAAATTGCGTTTTTTTGTTGAGAAAGCTCAATAATTTTTTGTTCGAGTTTTTGAAAATCACCATCGGTAAGAATAACGCCTTCGGGTAAATCAACATCGTAATAAAAACCATTATCTATTACTGGTCCGATGCCAAATTTAGTTCCCGGATAATAATATTCAATTGCTTCAGCTAAAATATGTGCAGAGCTATGCCAAAATGCATGCTTGCCTTCAGAATCATCCCACTTATGAAACTTAATTGTTGCATCAAAATTTATTGGTCGCGATAAATCCCAAAGTTCCGAATTTATTGTAGTTGAAAGCACTTCTTGAGCTAAGCTATTACTTAAACTTTTTGCAATATCTAAACCGCAAACTCCATTTTCGTATTCCCTTACTTTATTATCTGGAAAAGTAATTTTTATCATTTTTTTATTTTTTCGAGGTGCAAAGATATGAAATTGTTATAAATGCACAATAAAATCATGCAATAAAAAAAACAATTTTTGAGATGAAAAAAGTAAGTTTATGAATAGTGAATCAACTAAAAGAAATTGCATTTAACCTTAAATCCGCTAACCTTTTTGAAATCCTATTAATATAACACTTTTCGACTTAGCTCAGGTGACCATCAAAATAAGCGGAGTCGAAGTTGGGATTCACATTTTTTAAAAGGTTTGCATATTTAATGGACTAAATAAAATTTAAAGTATTTTTGTTTTTAATAATTTATTATATTTGTATCAATTAATTAAAATTTTATAACTAAAAACATTTAAAATGAAAAAAATTTACTTATCATTTTTAGTTTTAATTCTTGGTGGATTAAGCCTAAATGCTCAGATATTATATTCTGACAATTTCGACACTTATACTCCAGGAGCTAAAGTAGCACAAACAATTGGTTCTACATGGTGGTCAACTTGGTCAAATGCACCTGGAGGCGCTGAAGATGCTGTTTTTTCAATCGCACAATCAGTAAGCCCTGCAAACTCATTTTATGTAGCAGGAACAAATGATTTAATTTTTAAAATGAGTGATAAAATAGCTGGTCGTTTTGAGTTAAGTTGGCAAATGTTTGTACCAACAAGTCATCTTGGATATATTAACATATTACACAATTTTAATGGTGGTAGTAGTGATTGGGGATTTCAAGCATATATGTACAATGACTCCGTTTATGTTGACGCTGCTGGTGCTGCATCAGCTAGTGCAACATTTACAAGAAATGTGTGGCATAATATTAAAATGGTTATAGATATTGACGATGATTTTGCATCTTTTTATTTAGATGGCAATGAAGTTGTTAGTTATCAATGGAGCAAAGGAACCGATGGCAGTGGAACGCTTAATAAATTAGATGCAATTGATTTTTATGCATGGGATGGTACAGGATCGCCTACAACTATTACAAACGGAACAATAATAGGATATTATGTAGATGATTTGTTATTTGAACAAGTAACTGCGCCTGATGCTCCAACTAGCTTGACAGCAGTTGTTAATGGAGCTGATATTGATGCTAACTGGACAGCACCAACAACTACTCCTAATAATTATAAATTAAGTCGTAATGGTTCTATCGTTTTTGCAACTCCTTCTGCACTATCTTATACTGATGTTGCCCCATGGCCTAACACTTATATTTACATGGTTAGAGCTGGTTATGGAGTTTCTGGTTATTCTCATTCTTCAAATACTGCTTCAGCTGTTATACCTGGTGGTGTTACCAGAAACTTAGTATTAATGGAAGGTGGAACAGGAACGTGGTGCCAATATTGTCCTGGGGCTGCTATGGGTTTACGAGATTTAATAGAAATAAATTCAAAATCTGCTACTGCTATTGAATACCACAGTGGTGATACATATGAAAATTCTGACGGTTTGGCAAGATTAAACTATTATAATATTACAGCTTTTCCAACAATGGTTTGTGATGGTAATTTAAGAGTTGAAGGTGGTAATGCAACCGTTAGTTTATATCCAAGTTATTTAGGCATGTATAATCAACGCATTAATTTACCTGGTTTTCATACAACGAATATTAGTATTGTACCAACAACCCCAGATAATTATACTGCAACAATAACTGTAGAGCAAAATTTTCAAGCATCGGCAAATGATGTTTATTTATTTACAGCTCTTACTGAATCAAATATTCCAGACGCTTGGCAAAATCAAACAGAAGTAGATTTTTGTTGCAGGGGAATGTATCCAAGTTCAAACGGAACTCTACTTGACTATTCTTCTCAAACCATACAAACTGTTACTATCAATTTTTCAACAACAGGATATATAAAAAACAATTGCGAATTTGTTGCTTTTGTACAACTTGCTCCATCAAAAGAAGTAACCCAAGTTGTTAAAGTTGACATGTCAAGTGTTCTTGGAATTAATGAGTTAATTGGTGAAAAAATTAGCATTTATCCTAATCCTACTTCTGACTATATGATGTTATTATCAAACGGAAAAGGAATTATGAGTATCTCTGATATTACTGGAAAAATTGCTTATACATCTGAAATAACCAATACCACTCAATATACCGACATCTCTAAATTAAGTAAGGGAGTTTACATTGTTAAAGTAACATCTAATGAAAAATCATTTACTCAAAAACTTGTTATAGAATAATATATTACACAATGTTATTAAAAAGCATGAAGTATACTTCATGCTTTTTTTATTTTTTAAATTATGTTATACTATTTATGGTTTTCATCACTATAAAATTTAAGTTCTAAATGTTTATCTTTGTAGCTTAATTTATTTAAAAATAAAATGGATTTATCAGAAATTTCGGCCATTTCTCCTATTGATGGCAGGTATAGAGAAAAAACATTAGAGCTAGATAATTACTTTAGCGAATTTGCTTTAATAAAATATAGGGTTTTTATTGAAATTCAATATTTTATTGCATTATGTAGAATTCCTTTACCTCAATTAACTGAATTTAATCACATTAAATTTAATGAGCTAAATAAACTTTTTGAAGATTTTAGTATTGAAAATGCCATTCAAATTAAAGAAATTGAAAAAATTACAAACCATGATGTAAAAGCCGTTGAATACTTTTTAAAAGAAAAATTCGACCAAATTGGACTAACTAAATATAAAGAATTTATTCATTTCGGACTCACATCTCAAGATATTAACAACACAGCACAACCTTACATTTTAAAAAAAGCTATGTTAAATATTTATTATCCTTTAATTGATAAATTAATTGATAAACTTATAAATATTTCGGAAGATTTAAAAAACATTCCAATGCTTGCCAGAACTCACGGTCAACCAGCATCGCCTACTTTATTTGGGAAAGAAATTATGGTTTTTGTTGAGCGAATTCAAAAACAATTAGGACTTTTATATATTATTCCATTTTCTGCAAAATTTGGTGGTGCTACTGGAAATTTTAATGCACATAATGTTGCCTACCCTTCTATAAAATGGGTAGAATTTGCAAATGCATTTGTAAATAATGTTTTAGAACTCGAACGGTCGCAAACTACAACACAAATTGAACATTACGATAATTTAGCAGCACTTTTTGATAATTTAAAACGCATAAACACAATATTAACAGATTTATGTAGAGATATTTGGACATACATTTCGTTAGGATATTTTAAACAAAAAATAAAAGAGGGAGAAGTTGGCTCATCGGCAATGCCTCATAAAGTTAACCCAATTGATTTCGAAAACGCAGAAGGGAATTTAGGAATCGCAAATGCAATGTTTGAGTTTATGTCATCGAAATTACCAATATCTCGATTACAGAGAGATTTGACCGACTCTACAGTTACAAGAAATATAGGAGTACCTTTTGCACACACTTTAATTTCAATAAAATCATTATTAAAAGGACTTGATAAATTAATTATTAATAAAGAAAATATTGAAAACGATTTGAATGATAATTGGGCCGTTGTTGCAGAAGCAATACAAACAATTTTACGACGCGAGAGTTATAACAATGCTTACGAAGAATTAAAAAAGCTTACCCGAATTAACAAAAAGATATCACCTGAAATTATTAATAATTTTATTAATGATTTAAATGTAAACGAGAATGTTAAAGATGAATTAAGAAATATTACCCCATTTAATTATACTGGAATTTACAAATAAATAATGAAAAAATTTCGCCGACTTTTTGTTTACATCAAACCATATTGGGGATTAGCAATATTAAATGCAGTATTTAATGTGCTTGGTGCAATTTTCGCACTTTTTTCATTAACAATGGTAATTCCATTTTTAGGCGTTTTATTTAACATACAAGAACCAGTTCGTAACAAATTGCCATTAGCGTTTAATGTAGAATCGATTCAACACAATTTTAATTATTTTTTAACAAATCAAATAGATAATAATGGTAAAATTGCTGCATTATTATTAGTATGTGTTGTTGTAATTATGAGTTCGTTATTTAAAAATATTTGTATTTTTTTGGCTAATTATTTTATGGCACCCATTAGAAATGGTGTAATTCAAGATATTAGAAATAACCTTTATAACAAAATACTAAAACTTCCTTTATCGTATTTTTCAAACGAACGAAAAGGTGATATTTTAAGCCGAATGTCGAGTGACGTACAAGAAGTTGAATGGAGTATTATGAGTTCAATTGAAATGATATTTCGCGATCCACTTACCATTTTAATTTACTTTTTCACCCTTTTATTTATGAGTTACGAACTAACACTATTTGTTTTAATTTTATTACCATTAAGTGGATTTGTTATTGGAAAAATCGGAAAAACATTACGTAAACAATCGAACCAAGGACAACGAAGAATGGGTGGAATTTTAAGCGTAGTTGAAGAAACGCTTTCAGGATTAAGAATTATTAAAGGTTTTAATGCCGAACCAAAAATGAAAGAAAGGTTCGATAGTATGAATAGCTTTTACACTCAATTAATGATTAAAATATTTAGAAGAAGATATTTAGCATCGCCATTAAGCGAATTAATGGGAACTATTGTTTTGGTAATTATGATGTATTATGGTGGCTCAATGGTTTTAAACGAACAGAGTAATTTATCGCCTCAAGAGTTTATAGCATACATAATTATTTTCTCACAAATAATTAACCCAGCAAAAGCTTTTTCACAAGCTTATTATAACATTCAGAAAGGAATGGCATCGCTCGATAGAATTGAAGCAGTATTATTTGCAGATAATGTAATTCATGAAAAAACTGAACCTGTATCTATTACTGAGTTTAAATCATGTATTGAGTTTAAAAATGTTTCATTTAAATATCAAGATGAGTATGTTGTAAAAAACGTAAATTTAAAAATAGAAAAAGGAAAAACTGTTGCTTTAGTAGGCCCATCGGGTGCAGGGAAATCTACAATAGCCGATTTAATTCCAAGATTCTTTGATGTATCAGATGGAGATATTTTAGTTGATGGAATATCAATTAAAGATATTAAAATTACCGACCTAAGAAATTTAATGGGAATTGTTACTCAGCAACCAATATTATTTAACGATACGTTTTATAACAATATTGCTTTTGGTTCAATTAATTCGACCGAAGAAAATGTTGTAAATGCTGCCAATGTTGCTAATGCTTACGAATTTATTAAAGTTTACCCCAATCATCTATATACAAATATTGGCGATAGTGGCAATAAGCTTTCGGGTGGGCAAAAACAACGAATAAGTATTGCACGTGCTGTATTAAAAAATCCTCCAATTTTAATTTTAGATGAAGCTACATCTTCTCTTGATACAGAATCGGAACGTCTTGTTCAAGATGCATTAACAAAGCTAATGAGTAATCGTACTTCAATTGTAATTGCCCATCGCCTATCAACTATTGTAAATGCTGATGAAATTTTGGTAATAAACAATGGCGAAATTATTGAACGCGGAAAGCACTCCGAGTTACTTAAAATTAATGGACTTTATAAAAAATTACACAGTATACAAAATCAGAATTTTACTTTGTAAATAGAAAAGGTAATAAAGTATTTTAAAGTACTTAAAGTTAAATATACATTCGCTTTCTAATAAATACTTAATGTGAAATCCATTGCTCTTTGTATCTTGTAATTAAAATTTTACACTTCCGTCTTTTATCTTTAGCTTTTACTTACCCACACCCTGTCCCTAAAGGGCACCACCACTCAAAAATTCCAAAAACCAAAACCTAAATCCCAAATAAACAATAAACATAGAACAATGAACTTTCTAACTTTTTGACTTTTTACTTTAAACTTTAAACTCTCTTTGTCTCATTGCTTCAAAAACTATTATTGCAGTTGCATTCGAAACATTTAAAGAATCTATTTTACCAAGCATTGGTATTTTAATTTGATTTGTGCATTGTGTTAACCAAACTTCTGATAACCCATTTGCCTCAGTTCCCATAACTATTGCTGAAGATTTTGTAAAATCAGTTTTATGATAAAAATTTTTGGCTGTTAGAGCTGCCGAAAAAATTGATATTTTTTTTGCTTTTAGCCAATTTATTGTTTCTTGTGAATTTGCTATAACAACTTGCATTGAAAAAACACAACCAATGCTCGAACGAATAACATTTTGATTATATAAATCTATTATTGGGTCACAAATAATTATTGCATCAACATTTGCAGCATCGGCAGTACGCAATACTGCACCTAAATTACCAGGTTTTTCGACCGATTCTAAAACAATAATTAAAGGATTTTCAGATAACACTAAATTTTCGAAAGTAGTTTTTCGCGCCTTAAATATTCCTGTAATACCTTCGGTATCTTCGCGATATGCTATTTTACTAAAAAGTTTTTTATCGACTTCAAAAATATTGTACTTAGGCAAATTAAAAAAACTAAGGCTATGCAAACCTTTTTTCTCAATAAAATCGGAATTAAAAAATATTTGAAGTGGCACAAAACCCGATTTTAAAGCTATTTGCATTTCTCTTAACCCTTCGGCTAAAAACAGTCCATGCTTTTTCCTTCCCTTTGAATTAAGCAACTCTGTAACAAACTTAATTTTAGGATTTTGATTACTAGTTAAAATTTCAAACTGTTCATTTTTAATCATAATTAATAAGATCTTTAGAATTTAAAATTAATTAAAAAACTATATCTTTGAAAAAAAGAATTAAAATGAAGAAAACATTATTTTTAATAGCATATTTATTATCAACAACTTACACCTTTTCACAAGGAATTATTTTTTTTGAGGGTTCGTTTGATAAAGTAAAGGAACTTGCCAAATCTCAAAATAAAATAATTTTTATTGATTGCTATACAAGTTGGTGTGGCCCATGCAAATGGATGGCAAAAAATGTTTTTACCGATAAAGTTGTTGGAGAATTCTATAATCTAAATTTTATAAATTATAAAATGGATATGGAAAAAGGCGAAGGTAAAGCGGTTAAAAAAAATTATAATATTAGCGGTTATCCTACTTTACTTTATATTAATGGCGATGGTGAAATTGAACACCGTTCGCTTGGTGGTTGCGACACAGCTGAATTTATAAAAGTTGGAAAAAAAGCATTAGATCGCGAAAATAATTTTGGAAGTTTACTTAAAAAATATAATGCTGGAAATCGCGAACCTGAATTTCTTTCAAAATATGCTCTTTCGTGTGCAAACTTAAGCATACCTTACGATATTAATGAATACTTTAAAACTCAAGCTGACACTGAATTATTTAAAGAAATTAATTTAATGTTAATTGAATGGTATATTGTTAATAACAATACACGCGAGTTTGAATTTTTAGCAAACAATATCGAAAAATTTTCTCAATTGTATGGAAAACAAAGAATTGAGAACCGAATTGTAACAATAATCACTAAATCACTATGGGGATTAGCTTATCAAAAAGACCCAATGCCACTTCCAAAAGCTATTAACGAAATTATTGCACCATTTCACTTTAATGACTCATTAAAAATATTTTATAAAGTAGAAATGCAATATTATATGACTAGCAAAATATATAATATGCAACAATATGCAATTATTGCAAATAAATACATTAATGAAGTTGGATTAGAACAAATAGGAAATACTGAAATATCTCAAATAACAAATAACATTTGCAAAAACATAACAGATAGTATTTATCTAAAAAAAGCTTTAGAATGGTGCGATTATTTAATAAACATTAACTTTCAACTATCAGAAACAACATTATGCAAAGCACGCATTTATAAGCAACTTGGAAATAATTTTAAAGCTAAAGAACTTGCAAATATAGCAATAATCGAAGAGCAAAAAAAAACTACTCCACGCTTAAAAGATTATCAAAATTTTATTAATGATTTAGAGAAATCTAAAATAAAAAATGAATAATTCTATTAGCAATTTAAATAAATGGGTTTACTTTATTACATCACGTAGCTCTGGACCCGGAGGACAAAATGTAAATAAAGTAAATAGCAGAGTAGAATTACATTTTAATATAACAGATTGCAAAATATTAACTGATAAAGAAAAAGAGATTATTTTAAATAAGCTTTCTAATAAAATAAATAGTGAGAATGAACTAATAATAGTAAGACAAACCGAACGCTCTCAATTAAAAAATAAAGAAAAAGCAATTGAAGCATTATACTTACTAATTGAAAAGGCTCTAAAGCCAAAAAAAATTAGAGTAAAATCGAAACCCTCTAAAGCATCAATAAAAAAAAGGTTAGATGAAAAAAAGAAAAATTCTGAAAAGAAAATTTTAAGACATAAAATATAGTTCCAATTAATTAAATGTAAACAAAAGATTGGCAATAAAATTCCAAATTGTAGTAATTCCAATAGCTATAACTTTAGCAAAGTAAAATTTCATTTTAAATTTACTTACCAAAAACCATAATATTAAGCTATTAATGCCTAATCCAATTATTGCTATCGTAAAAAACTCACCGAACTCAATTAATACTTTAGGATTATTACTTTCAAAAGTCCAAACACGATTTAAAAAATAATTAGATGTTGCAGCTAAAGTAAAACCAATAGCATTAGCAATATATTGATTTATTTTTAAAATGTTACGAAACAAATAAGTAATTCCAAAATCGACTAAAACTCCAGAAAAACCTACTACACCAAATTTTAAAAATTTATTTAAAATAGCAGCTGTAAAAAATCTACTCATTTAATTATTTTACTATTAATTTATTATTAATTATCCTATTGTTATAGCTTTGAATAATAGATTTAATAATATTTTCCATTTCATTTTTAGTTTGTTTTAAACTATCTAAAATATTATTTTTTAACATAACATCTTTTCTATAATCATACAAAGCTACACTTTTATCTCCATCAAACAAAAGCACAAAATTATTTTTTACAAGCTGATAGTTCCCACTTATATAATTTATAGAGAAATGATAACTCGAAGTATCAAAAGCACTTCTACCAAAGCAAATTAATGAATCTTTAAAATTAAGGTATTGTAACAATGTAGGCGAAATATCTGAATGCTGTATTATGTTAGTATTTTTACCTTTTAATAAAGAATCAGAAGGGCAATACATAACAATAGGTACAGAATACATACCAATTCTGTTATTATAAAAATCGTTTAAAGCCCAAAATGTATGATCGGCAGTAATAATAAAAACGGTATTGTTATACCAAGGTAATTTTTTTGCATTTTCAAAAAACTCTTTCAAAGCAATATCGGTATATGCAATACATTGTAAAATTTCATATTTACCTTTTGGTAATTTATAGTTATATTTTTCGGGTACTTTATATGGATGATGAGATGAGAGAGTATATACTACAGAAAAAAACGGTTCTTTTTTGTTATCTAATTGATTGGCAAAATATTTCAAGTAAGGCTCATCCCAAATTCCCCAAATGCCATCATAATCTGAAGATGTTGGATATTCGTTTCTACCATAATACTTGTCACAACCAGCCATAAACGAAAAATTATCGAAACCCATAGTACCATTATTTCCACCATGATAAAACGAAGTATTATAACCATGTTTTTTTAAAATACTTGGTAATCCTTCAATTCTATTAGTAGAATATTTTGATAACACATAAGGAGTTTCGCTTAACGAAGGGATTCCGGCAAGAATTGCTGGCAATGATTCAATACTTTTTTTACCATTTGCAAAACTATTTTCGAATACTAAACTCTGGTTAAATAAACTATCTAAAAACGGCGTAAATGCTTTGCTATTGTTATTAAAATATCCAATGTATTCTTTCGAAAAACTTTCAAGAATAATTATTACTACATTCTTATTGTTATTTGTTATAATATTATTTACGGGTATTTTATATATTGGTGTAAAATATTTTTCTTCGCTATTTTTATTAAAATAATTTCGTAAAACTAAATTATCTTTGCTTAATGTTCTAATAATAGAGAAAGGAGAATTTAAAACTAAAGGAATTTCATTTGAATTAACAAAACGTGCAGCACTCATAATGTTAACAGGACGTAAATTTGTACCTCGTAAAACAATAAAGATTAGAACTCCGACAACAACAAATATAACAAGCTTATAGGCGAAATATGCTTTTTTATAAACTTCAATTTTTACAATTTTAAATTTAATAAAGTTATACGACTTATATAAAATAATTGCAATTAATAACCACATAACAATTATATACCAAAAATCTTTAAAAAATTGAGGGAGTAAATTCAATGTATCATTGCCTGTACTAATTAAACTTAATAAATCTGAAGTAGAACGTTTATTGGTAAATTTAAAATATTCGATATCAATAAAATTTGGAATTACAATAATAGAATTAACTATAACATAATACACATATAAAAATTTCTGAACGCTTTTAAGTGCTATAAACTTATTTGGAATAACAAATAACAAAATATAAAACAGATTAAACCAAAGTATTACCCATAAATCAAAACGAATACCCCAAATAAACGAAATAATTATATCACTAGTATTGGAAACTTTAAAAGTCGAAAAATTAAAAATCAAAAAAAGCAGTCTGCAAATTTGAAAAACAAATAGCAAAATACTTATTCGAAATAACAGTACTTTTATTTGATTAAAATAATTTTTCATAAAAAAAGCTACCACAAAGGTAGCTTTTCATTTAAAATATTTAATAAATTAATTAATAACTAATCCAAGTTTCTTTAACATTATCGTACTTATCAATTTTCCATTTATTACCAAGTGTATCCCATTGTCCAGTAGCATTGTTAATTTTATATCTTTCGAGTTTATAATTAAGAATAAATTCTAATCCAATAGTATCGGTTATTTTAGATTGACCTACGGTTCCCATTACTTGATAAATATATGGAATGGTATCAGTTCCATTAAAAACTTTTATATAATAAGTTTGACGAGGAATTTGAATAGAATCTGATACAAAATAAGCACCAACCCTAATTGAGTTAACCATTGGGCTAACATTTTCATTAATAATTCCGCCTAATTTAGGAATCCAAATTTTATGATTTATTCTAGTATCGAATGTTAAAGCTTGATATGAAGGAGACATTATAGTGGTATCGTGAACAAATTGCTCAGGAACACCTGAATTAATATTAGTTTCATATTTAGTTGCATATTTTTCGGAAGAGTTTACAACATTTACAGTTCTTACAACAGTTGCAACATTTCCAGATTTATCTTTTGCTGTATATGTAACTTGATATGTTCCAGTAACTTTTGTAGGTCCTTCGCCATTTGCAGGGCCATTAATATCTATATTATGAGTTACGGTAATAGTATTTTGAATAGAATTTCCATCAAAATTATCATCAACAGTTGCTCCTGGGTCTTCCCACCAAGTTCCTAATGTTATTGTCATTGGATTATCGCCATTTAAATAAATTTGAGGTTCTTGAGTATCCTTTTGTTTACAACTAAATAAAAGCAACGAAACAAAAACTATTAACAGTAAATTTTTCATAATTTTATCAAATTAAGATTTATTTTAAATACAAATATATAAAAATTCATTTATATTAAACAAATTATTATTTTTAATATTGTAAAAAGTTTCAAAACTATTATCACAAAAAGAAAATGGAAATTACCCACATTGAACATATTGGAATTGCAGTAAATAATTTAACTGAAGCAATTAAATTTTATGAAGAAATGCTAGGATTAAAATGCTATTCGATTGAAGAAGTGCACGATCAGAAAGTTAAAACTGCTTTTTTTATGGTTGGAAAAACAAAAATCGAGCTTTTAGAGTCAACCGAACCTGAAGGTCCAATTGGAAATTTTATTTTAAAAAAAGGTGAAGGAATTCACCATCTAGCTTTTGCTGTAAAAAAAATTGAAAATGTGCTACAAGAATTAGATAATAAGGAAGTTAAGTTAATTGATAAAGTCCCACGCAAAGGTGCAGAAGGTATGGATATAGCATTTATTCACCCAAAATCTTCGCACGGAGTTTTAATAGAAGTTTGTGAAGATAAAAAATTATTGTAGTTTTGCAACCTCATTTGGTTCCGTAGCTCAGTTGGATAGAGCAACAGCCTTCTAAGCTGTGGGTCGAGCGTTCGAATCGCTCCGGAATCACAAAAAATGTTAACCTTCGATAGAAGGTTTTTTTATGCAATTACAAATCAAAATGTTTTGAATGAGCAAAATTGCATAAAATGAACCAGTGAAACTGGTTAACATTTTATATTGTGCAAATTTCCATTTTATGCGTTCACCATAGGTAATCGCTCCGGAATCAAAAAAAAAACAATAACAATTAATTATAGGTCCCTTCATCTTCAAAACCATTTAATCCTTTTTTTGTATTTCTTTTACCAATACCAAAATTATATCTAATATTAACACCAAATCTTTGATTATCGGAATATCTATCACCTATGGTTTGTATAGCACCTTTATTTAATTTAAACTCAGTTGTCATAGTTCTTAATATATCTCGTGCGTTTATTGTTATTGTCAAATTTTTATTTAATAAAGTTTGGGTAATACCAAAATTTAACGAACCAAAATTATTAAGTTCATAAAATCCTTGTTGACCATTTACCATCATAAAACCACTCATTATTATCTTTGTTTGCTTAAATAGGTTTAGCGAGTGAAATGTAAAAAATCGCCAACTGCCTCTTTCGTATAAAAATGGTAAACCTTCATAAAAGCCGTTATAATTATTAAAATTATATTGTGCACCTATAGCAAAAAAATATTTACCGCCAGGGGGTATTCCTGCCATTCCTCTTAAATATGTTTCTTTATTAGTTCCAAGGTTATCATAGGTCATTACAGCTACGTTACCATTGATTGAATCGCTATATACAACATTTGAAAAAATATCATTTGTATAATTTTGTCCAATAGCAAATACAGGCATATCTTCATAACTAATATTAAATTCAATATTGTCGGTAAACTGTGGTTTTAAATTTGAGTTTCCTACTTCGTATAAAAAAGGATTAATGTATTTTTTATATGGATTTAAATTCTCATAACTAGGGCGTGATATAGTTCTACGGTAAATAATATATGATTTAAGTTCGATACCAAAAATTCTTAAAAGACGACGACTCAGAAAAATATAAGGGAAAAAATCGGCTCTATTTATTTTGAATTTTGTTACTGCAGGAATAGTTTGATTTCCGTTCATATAAGTGTGTTCAAAACGGCAACCTGCCTTTATTAATATATCTGCCCATATAGTTTTTGATGCTTGAATATAAGCAGCATTAATACTTTCCTTGTAATTAAAAGCATTTGTTCGGGTAGAGTCGAAACTAATTTGATTACTATCAAGAGTAAAATAATCGGCTTTGCTATTAAAATTTTGCCATGTGCTTTTAACACCTGTTTCAAGTTTTACTTTATAAGGTAACTGATAACTCAGATCTGATTGAAATAGTAAGAAATTTCGTTGCTGAATATTTTCTCCATTTCCTTTAAAAATATAATTAAATGGCAAAGTATAACTTGAATTGTAATTCTGATTAGAATTATTTGTTGTTAAATTATAACTTAATTTTGTATCAAGCTCCGAGCCAATAGTATCAAATTTCGTATTCATTCCTAAATCTTGACTCAAACCAAATAATTTAGAACTATTTGTTATTAAATCTTCACTTTCTGACAAATGCAAATAACTATAATCATAAATAACACTTTTACTAATAGAATTAGATGTTTTTTCAGAGTAATTAATTCTACTATCGTAACTTAAATTTGTGTTTTTTGTAACATCGTGCCCAATACCAAAACCTAAATATCCTATATTAGTTGTTTGTCGGGTAATTGCAATTTGATTTAAAGAAGTATCAGAATTTAAATATCTAGTTGAATTAAGATCTTCCTGATAATCGTTACGATTAAAATTTGCATTAACATAATAGCTACTTTTTTCTCCGCTATTATTAAGACTTAAACTAGCAAATCTGTTCCCATATTTTCCCTGATTAAATCCTGCATTAATATTACCAAAGCGACCTATTTTCATTCCTTTTTTTAAAACAACATTAATTATTCCGCCTGATGTAGCAGCATCATATTTTGTTGAAGGAGTTCTTATTACTTCAATTTTTTCGATACTTCCAAGAGGTAAATTTCGTAATAAGCTCATAATATCCTGATTACTTAATTTCTGCTCTCTTCCGTTAATAAATATTACAGCAGGCGTAGCACTAGTAAGATAAATACCACTTTCGTTATCAACAAATAAACCAGGAGTGCTTTCTAAAACTTCAAGTGTATTAGTACTTATACCTATTAATGGTTGTGGATCAATAATCATTTTATCTTCTTCTTGTCTAATTAATGGTTTACTTGAAGATACGGTAACTTCACCAAGCGATAGCGCTTTTTCTTTTAATATAAATTCAAAATCTCTTTTTTCGGGCTTTACCGAAATTGTTTTTTCGATACTTTGATAACTAATATATGATATTTTAACAATATATAAACCATCAATTATATTTTTAAATTCACCAATACCTTTTTGATTTGTAGTGCCAAAAAATTTAATTGTAGAGTCTGTTACAGATTTAATTTGAATTGTAGAACCAGATAATTGAATTTTATTATTGTCTTTAACTTTTATGTTAATAATTTGGCTATAACAATATTCAGAATTTATTATTCTGAATATTGTTATAAATATAAAAATTAAAAAACTTAGTTTCATTAAAATTACGAATAAATTAAAATTATATTAAAATAATAAGTTCTGTTTAATATTTGTAAATATTTTTATCATATTCTATACCCGTTAAAAACAATCCTTTTGCAGGTGCCGATGATGAAGCCTTACACCTATCTTTTGATTCAATTATTTTTTCAAAATCTTTTATAGAAATTTTTTCTTTACCAACTTCTAACAACGTGCCCACAATTGCTCTAACCATATTTCGTAAAAAACGATTTGCTGTAATAGTAAAAATAATTAATTCCCCTTTTTGTTGCCATTCTGCCTTAAATACTTTGCAAATATTAGTTTTGGTGCTTCCATGCAATTTACTAAAGCTTGTAAAATCGGACTTGTTTATTAAAATTGAAGCCGCTTTATTCATTTTTTCAATATTTAAGCTCCCATAATAATAATGTGTAAAATTCCATAAAAATGGATTTTTATTTTTAGAAATTCTATATTGATATGTCCTTTTAATTGCAGAAAATCTAGCATGTGCTTCATAATTAACTTTTTTAATATTTAAAAATGTTATATCATTTGGTAGAAATTTATTTATTTCTTGAATAAAATTCTCTTTTATAACTATATCTGTATTAAAATGTGCAACAAAATATTCGGCATGAACGCCTGAATCTGTTCGTCCGGCTCCTGTAACTTCAATGTTTTCGCCTAATTTTAAACTTAATTTTTCATTAATTACCTGTTGAACCGAAATGCCATTTTTTTGTTTTTGCCAACCAGAGTAATTTGTGCCATCAAAAGTTAACTCAATAAAATATCTCATTTTTAAAATTAATTTTTGTTTTCTACTTATTTTTTAACTGAAAAAAAGTGTAAATAATTTGGCTTTGTTTTTTCATTAACTAAAATTAACAAAATTAAAATTTAATTAAAGAAATGCTACCATATTTTTGGTGAAAAATATTTTTGTCAAAAAAATGAAAAATAAATTTATAAAATTATGGGCATAACTGTTGATATTAAAGAACTTAACGAGAGAATTCAAAGAGAAAGTGCTTTCGTTGATTTAATTAACATGGAGATGAATAAAGTAATTATTGGGCAGAAACATTTAATTGAAAGCTTAATGATTTCGTTATTATCAAACGGGCATATTTTGTTAGAAGGCGTACCTGGTTTAGCTAAAACACTTGCTATTAATACGCTTGCTAACACTATTGATGCAAAATTCAGTAGAATTCAGTTTACTCCTGATTTGCTGCCAGCCGATTTAATTGGAACTATGATTTATAGTCAAAAACAAGAAAATTTTATTGTAAAAAAAGGGCCTATTTTTAGTAATTTTATATTAGCCGACGAAATTAATCGTTCTCCAGCAAAAGTACAATCAGCATTACTAGAAGCAATGCAAGAACATCAAGTTACTATTGGTGATCAAACATACAAACTCGACGACCCATTTATGGTACTAGCAACACAAAACCCAATTGAACAAGAAGGAACTTATCCTTTACCTGAAGCTCAACTCGATCGTTTTATGCTAAAAACTATAATCACATATCCTAAAAAAGAAGAGGAACAAATAATTGTTCAACAAAATCTTTCTAAAATATTCCCCGTTGCAAACTCAGTATTAAAAACTATTGATATTATTAAAGCCCGCGATGTAGTTAAAGATGTTTACATTGACGAAAAAATTGAACGTTATATTTTGGATATTGTTTTTGCAACAAGATTTCCTCAAGATTATAATCTTGCAAAATTTACATCAATGATAAATTATGGAGGTTCGCCACGTGCAAGTATTTATTTAGCAATGGCTTCAAAAGCATTTGCTTTTATTAAACGTCGTGGTTATGTAATTCCAGAAGATGTTAGAGCCGTTTGTCACGACGTACTCCGCCATAGAATTGGTCTTACCTACGAAGCCGAAGCCGAAAACGTTACAACTTCTGATATTATTAACGAAATATTAAATACAGTTGAAGTACCTTAAAATATTTATCATGAAAAACAAATTACACATAACCTTACTTTGCCTTAGTTTTTTAATTTTAATTGTTGAAGTAAATTCGCAAAACATGATAGGACTATCAAAATCTGAAGTTCAAAAACAAATGGCAAGTAATTTTCCAAAATTCACTGCAAATTCATTTGGAATTAGTACTAACATGAATACTTTAAAATATTCAGATTCAAAAACCGACCGCACTTTAATTTTTTATTTCGACAAAAGTGATAAATGCGAATATTCTAAGATGATTGAAGATATGGAATCTTTAAATGATAGGACAAAAGAGTTTAACAGTAAATTTAAACCAATTGGAAATTTAAAATGGATTGAAGTAAAAAACGGGAAAAAGTATAACGTTAATATCGAAAAACAAGAATATCTTTTCAATGTTATTATTTCAGATTAATTAACTCATGTTACTAACAATTAAACATGTTTTTATGAAATAAAT
>JAVHRJ010000022.1:0-7219 GCA_036171595.1 Bacteroidales bacterium | reverse complement strand
GTAAACATTAATGCCCCTAATGAAGCAGCACCAGGCAGCACTTTTACAGTAGAAATTACTGTAAACAAAACAAGTTCGATAGATTTTGCACGTTACCAACAAGATTTTCCAATTGGTTATACCGCAACACAAATAAATTCAAATAATGGAGATTTTACATTTAAAGACCAGAAATTAAAAATACTTTGGTTAAAACTGCCTTCTGATACAGCTTTTACAGTATCTTACAACGTTCATATTGACGAAACAGCCGAAGGCCCTTTGGTTTTAGGAGGCTCGTTCACTTATATTTATAACAATGAACGTAAAACAATGGACATTCCAGGAAGAACTGTAATAATAAGGGCTCAAGGTGCAATAGCTAATAATAATGTCCAAAATCCCGATAGCAATAATACTCAGCAAAATTTAAACAATACAATTATTCAAAGTTTTCCGACCGATCAAATATTCTGTTATCGCCAAATAATAAGAGATATTGATGGAATTACAGTACATTTGTTAGTCAATACTGCTAACCTTTCTAAAGATAAATTTGGAAAAGTTCAAGAAAAAATTCCAGCAGGTTATACAGCTACAAATATTGAAAGCAAAGACGGGATTTTTTCATTTAAAGATAATAGTGTGAAGTTTTTATGGATGACACTACCTGCAGAAAGTCAATATCAAATTAGTTACAAACTTACTGCAACGTCACCTACCTCTGACATGCCCGACATTTCTGGTAATTTTTCATATGTCGAAAACGAAGGAACTAAAATTAGAACCATTGAAAACAAAGAATTTCTTGGGAATAATATGATGGCAAACAACACTAACAATCAAAATACAAACAATCAAATAACAAATAACCAAACATCAAATAATCAAACAAACAACAACAATCAAAATGCAAATAACCAAACAATAAACAACCAAACAAATAATAACAATCAAGTATCAAATAACCAAACATCAAATAATCAAACAAACAACAACAATCAAAATGCAAACAACCAAACAAATAATAACAATCAAATATCAAATAACCAAACTAATAGTAATCAGTTAACAAATAACCAAAATATAGTTTCACCAGAAAAAGGTGTTACCTACAAGGTTCAAATTGGTGCATATAAAAAATATTTAAATGTTTCGTATTTCAAAAGACTACAAGTATCTGAACCCGTATCGGTTGAATTAAACAACGGGTTAAATAAATATTTAATTGGTATACACTCTGAATATAAAGAAGCACGCGACCATCGAACCGATATTTGGCAAAAAACACCGATTCGCGATGCTTTTGTTTCAGCTTATAACAACGGTAATAGAATAACAGTTCAAGAAGCTTTAATGATTGCCAATCAAAAATGGTATCAATAACAACATTTTTTTATTACTTTCGTAAAAAGCGAAAACGAAACAGCATGTTGGCTAAATATCAAAGAATCTGTATAATAATATTTTTTCCACTTATCAGTTTTGGGCAAGTGCAAACGCCTGACACCGTAAAAAATCCTTACGAATATTTATTACTTGACACAAATCCTCAAATTGAAAAACCTGTATATAAACCTGTTTTGGGATTAGGTCGCGGAGTTTTTACTTTTTTTGGCGACGTAAAAGACAATTATAGTTCAAACCCATTAGTTGGAAGATATGCATTAATTGGTTCAGTTTCTAGAAACCTTAATTCATTTTTAGAACTTAACTTTAACGTTACTTATGGCAAATTAACTGGAAATGCACACACACCATCACAAAACATTAATTTTCAGTCGGAAGCTTTAATTGGTGGAGTTAATCTTTATTACAATTTTAAACATTTAATCAAGAAACCCAGCGATGCAATGCCATACATTTCTTTAGGTATAGAATCGTTTGAATATAACTCTAAGGCAGATATGTATGATGCCAATGGGAACCTTTATAATTACTGGTCAGATGGAACGATTAGGAACGTTCCTGAAAACCAAAACAATGAATTATCAAGTGTAATAATACAACGCGATTATAAATACGAAACCGATTTACGCGAATTAAATTTAGATGGTCTTGGAAAATATCCACAAGTTGCATTTGCTATTCCAATTGACTTTGGATTTAAATTAAAATACTCAAATAGAATTTCGGCGAGAATTGGTGCCACATATCACTTAAATTTCAATAATAATGTAGATAATGTTAGCAACAAAGGCGAAGGCAGTAGAAAAGGAAATAAACATGGCGACAATTTTCTTGTAACTTATGTTTCAATTCATTTCGATTTATTTTCACCACCAAAACTATCAGTTCTCGAACAACATTTTGGTGATGTGCAATTTGCATCGATTGATGCCGAAGACGAAGATGGAGACGGCGTAGTAGATTTATGGGACGAAAGTCCAGAAACACCTCCAGGAGTTTTGGTTGATGCAAAAGGGCGTCCACTTGATAAAGATAATGATGGGTTCCCCGATTACTTAGATAAAGAGTTAGAATCAGCAAAAAATGCAAATGTAAATTTAACTGGAGTTACTTTTACTGATGAAGAATTAACCGCTATTTCCAAAGAGCCAAAAGCAGTTCCAACAAATAAATTTTGCGATTATTACCCAAGTTTATGTCGCGAATCAACGGGAGTTAAAATGTTTAAAACAATGTATTTAGATATTCCAGAAAAATTCAAACCAGTTGATATTAATAACGATGGATATATTTCTGTTGAAGAATTAAATATTGCAATTGATAAATTCTTCGATTTCGGAACAAACTTCACTATTGAAGACATTTACGAACTTAATAATTTCTTCTTTGACCAATAAAAATATTTATAAGAACATACAATACTTATAAACCATTTGGTCTTTTGTTTTAAAACAAATATATATCTTTGAAAAAAATCAATAGAATTGAATTTTTCAAAACAAATTACAAAAGTTTCGTCGCTTCAGTTTTTCCAACTTTTTAGATTTGGAATACTTTTTATTATAAGCATTTGTTTTGCAAAAAGTCATTTAACAACAGATGAAATTGGAATTTATGAAAAGTTAATTTTTCTTTCAGGAGCAATTAGTTTTTTTTGGGTAAATGGAATAATACAATCGCTACTCCCATTATACAACAATAACAAAACATTTGCAAAAGCAAATAAATCGCCAGTGTTGTTTAACACCCTATTTATTTCAATAATATTTAGCGTAATAATTATTTCAATTTTATTAATCACAGAAAAAAACAGCTCTTCATTTTTAATTTCAACAACTAAAATTCCATACAAATGGTTATTTGTTGTTTTTTTTATTGTATCAACTCCTGCATTCTTGCTCGAGTATGTGTATCTTTTGTTAAACAAACCACGTTCAATTATTTTTTATAGTTTACTAACTTTTAGTTTGCAATTTGTTACAGTAGTTTTTCCTGTTTGGCTAGGATATGGTATTAAGGAAGTATTATATGGATTAATTGCTATTTCTACTTTACGATTTATTTGGCTAATAATTTTAATATTAAATAATTCTAAACCAACTATTTCTTTAAAATTCATAAAAGAACATTTAATTTTAGCCCTCCCATTAATAGCAGGTGCATTAATTAGTGGTTCGATGCCTTACATTGACGGAATAATTATATCATCTAACTTTGACAACGCAACTTTTGCAATATACAGATATGGAGCAAGAGAACTTCCATTAGCAATGTTACTTGCAAATGCATTTAGTAATGCAATGATTCCAGAAATATCTGATAATAATAATTTAAGTACCGTACTAAAAAACATAAAAGATAAATCGAAAAAATTAATGCATTTTATTTTTCCAATTAGCATTATTCTTATAATAATTAGTCATTGGTTATATCCAATAATTTTTAATCCTCAATTTATTAAGGGTGCAGAAGTTTTTAATGTTTTTCTATTACTCGTAATAACAAGATTAGTTTTTCCACAAACAATATTATTGGGGTTAAAAAAAACAAATATTTTGCTTATAGTTTCGATAATTGAATTTTTAATTAAACTTATTTTTAGCATTTGGTTGGCAAATTATTACGGAATTGTTGGAGTTGCACTTGGAACTTTAATTGCTTTTATTTTTGAAAGAGCTATTTTAATTATAATTAATTATAAATATTTAAAAATTAAACCAAATCAATATATTGATATTAAATGGATTACTTTTTATTCAACTATAATAATTGCAGTTTATTTATTTGTTGAAAGAAATATTTATGGATTTTAATTTATTGAATTATATTTACAACTAAATGGTTTTAGATTTAACGCTTTTAATTATATGGAATCGTCAGCTTTAGAAAATTATTTTTCAATTTTCAGAAAAAACACTATAGGTGTAAACAAATCTTATGATAGTATTATTGGCAAAAAAAAAATAATTTATTGCGACTGGATAGCAAGTGGAAGATTATATAAACCAATAGAACAAAAACTAATTAACGATTTTGGGCCATTTGTTGCAAATACACATACCGAAACTAACGAAACAGGAACAATAACAACACATGCCTATTTTAAAGCTCACGAAATTATTAAAAGTCATGTAAATGCAAATAGCAACGATGTAATAATAACTGCAGGTGCAGGAATGACAGCAGTAATTAATAAATTTCAACGAATACTTGGGTTACGATCGTGTGGTGCTGTAATGAGCACGCCTTGTATAAAAGAACGCGAAAAACCAATAGTATTTATAACTCACATGGAGCATCACTCAAATCACACTTCTTGGTATGCAACTATGTCTGACGTTATAGTAATAAAACCCGATAAGGATTTATTGATTGATTTAAACGACTTAGAAAAACAATTAATAAAATATAAAGACAGAAAATTTAAATTAGCATCAATAACAGCATGTTCAAATGTAACAGGCATTTTTACACCTTATTATAAAATCGCAAAACTAATGCATCAAAACGGAGGATTATGTTTTGTTGATTTTGCAGCCTCTGCACCATATGTAAACATTGATATGCACCCAAAAGATCCATTAGAAAAATTAGATGCAATATTTTTCTCACCTCACAAATTTTTAGGCGGACCGGGTTCAAGCGGTGTTTTAATATTTGATAAGGCAATGTATCACAATGCAATACCTGACCAACCAGGTGGGGGAACAGTTGATTGGACTAATCCGTGGGGTGAGTATAAGTTTATCGAAAACATTGAAATTAGAGAAGATGGTGGAACTCCAGGCTTTATGCAAGCAATACGTGCAGCATTGGCAATAAAACTTAAAGAAAAAATGTCTGTCGAAAAAATAAAAGCACGTGAAAATGAAATGATGCAAATAATGTTACCTCAAATTTCTTCGATTTCAGGAATAAATATTTTAGCAAATAACAACACAAAACGCTTATCAGTAATATCTTTTTATCACGATAACATACATTACAATTTAATTGTTAAGCTATTAAGCGATTATTTTGGCATTCAAGTTAGAGGAGGTTGCGTATGTGCAGGAACTTATGGACATTATTTATTAAATGTTAGCTACGAAAAATCAAAAGAAATAACAAATAAAATAAACCATGGCGATTTTTCAGAAAAACCAGGTTGGGTTAGGCTATCATTACATCCAACTAATACAGATAATGAAGTACAAGCCGTTATTTATGCTTTAAATGAAATTTCTAAAAATTATAAAAAAATGGCTTTAAATTATAATTATTCTTCTCATAAAAACGAGTTTTACCCTATAAAAACAACAAAAACCAGTAACAATTTTAATGTTGATTCATTGTTTTTATTATAATTATTCAAATTAATTTTGTCATTTAAAAAAGAGTACGTAATTTTGCATTCCAAAATAAATTTGAAATTATATTATTATGAAAAAAGATATTCATCCAACAAATTACAGACTTGTAGCATTTAAAGACATGTCTAACGAGTACACATTTATTACAAAATCTGCAGCTCAAACTAGAGAAACAATTGAGATAGATGGAGTTACATATCCTTTAATTAAAGTTGAAATTTCTAACACTTCGCATCCTTTTTATACAGGAAAAATTAAACTTGTTGATACGGCTGGTCGTATTGATAAATACCGTAGTCGTTATAATAAAAAAGACGCAATTAAAGAATAACATTAAATTAGAATAAAGAAAAAAACCCCAGTTGGGGTTTTTTTTTTAGCATTTTTCAGTAAATTAAATTTATCAATAATATATTTTAATATTTACACTTCAATATTCAATAAACGTATTGCAATTTATAAGATTAAGCTACTTTTGTAAAATTATCGACATTAATTTTTGATGAAACAAAAAATAGTAATTGTTGGTCCAGCCCATCCTTTTCGTGGCGGTATTGCTGCCAACAATGACCGATTGGCTCGCGAATTTATAAATTCGAATTGTGAAGTTGTTATTTTTACTTTTAGTTTACAATACCCATCATTTTTATTTCCAGGCAAAACACAATATTCAAACGAACCAAAACCCGAAGGATTAGATATAAGAATAGAAGTAAATTCTATTAACCCATTTTCGTGGATAAAAGTTGGTAGAGAAATTCAAAAAATGAATCCAGATATTTTGCTAATTCGATTTTGGTTGCCTTTTATGGGACCATGTTTTGGCACAATTGCCCGAATTGCAAAAAAAAATAAAATCACTAAAGTAATTTCTGTTCTTGATAATTATATACCGCACGAAAAACGTTTTGGTGATAAATGGCTTGCACGTTATTTTATTAAACCAATTGATGGCTGTATAGTAATGTCGCAAAGCGTAAAATCGGATCTTAGAAAGGATAATAGAGACAAACTAATAGAATATTGCCCTCATCCCCTTTTCGACCATTTTGGAGAAATAATTCCAAAAAAGGAAGCAAGAAAATTATTAGGAATTGATTTAGATTCTAAATTAATGTTGTTTTTTGGATTAATAAGAGATTACAAAGGATTAGATTTATTGCTTTATGCAATAAAAGAGTCATCGTTAAATTTAAAATTAATGGTGGCAGGTGAATTTTATTCCAATTCGGAGCAATACTATAAACTAGTAAAAGACCTTGGGTTAGAAGAAAAAGTAATGTTTTTTCCAGAATTTATTCCCGATAATAAGGTTGCAAATTTTTTCTCGGCTGCTGACTTAATAGTACAACCATACAAACATGCTACCCAAAGTGGAGTAACGCAAATTGCCTATCATTTTAATAAACCAATGATTGTAACAAATGTTGGTGCTCTATCAGAAATGGTGCAAAACAATATCGTTGGTTACGTAGTTG
>JAVHRJ010000021.1:0-7245 GCA_036171595.1 Bacteroidales bacterium | reverse complement strand
TCTTGCTAGCATTGCCTCATCGTTAATTGGCACATTTTTTTATATTCTTTTGTTATTTGTTAGGAAGGATCATAGATAGCTAAAAAACAAATGGCACAATTTTTTATAATAATATATCAGTTATTTAAAAAACATAAATTATTTTTCTTGTTTTTTTTACTGTTAATTGTTATTTCGGCTGTATCTTTTGTTTATAATATTAAAATTGAAGAGGATATTAACAAAGCAATTCCCGGAAAAGAAACAAAAGACAAAATAAATATTGCATTTCAAAATACAGGAATTGCCGATAAAATAATTATTAATATTAGTTTATTTGATAGTAATAGTACATCATTACCCGATTCGTTAATTGTATATGCCGAAGAATTTGGCAACGAACTTAAATCAAAAGCTTTTACTAAATATTTAAAAAATGTTTTTTATAAGGTAAACGATTCTTTGTTTACATCAATAATGAATGTTTTTTACGAAAATTACCCATTATTTTTATCGCAAACAGATTTATTAAAACTCGATAGTATTATTTCAAAAAACAATGTGCAAAATTCTATTAATAAATCGTACGAATCATTAATTTCTCCAGCAAGTTTTGCCTTTAAAGATAATATAACACGCGACCCGTTGGGTATTGCAGGTATTGCTTTAAAAAAACTTAAAAATGTAACTTTTAACGAAAATTATGACATTTATAATAGTTATATATTTTCGAAAAACAGAAAAAGCTTGTTAATGTTTGCCAATACAGTTAACCCATCAAACAAAACTTCAGAAAACATTAAATTGTCTGATTTACTTGAGCAAACAATTAACAAAATAAACAAAAGGCACAATAATTTAGTTAAAACCGAAATTTTTGGTTCGGCATTAATAGCTGTATCTAATGCTAAAACACTAAAAAACGATATTATTCTTACATTATCTATTGCAACTGTTTTATTAATTTTAATAATTGGTTTTTCGGTAAAAGACAAAAAAGTTTTTTTAATAATTTTTATTCCAACAATTTTAGCAGGAGGCATAGCTCTATCGACTATTGCATACACATTGCCAGCAATTTCGATTATAACATTAAGCATGTTACCTATAATTTTGGCTATTACTGTCGATTATTCGTTGCATATTATTTCGCATCAAAAACATAAAAAAGATATTATTGCCACTATAAAAGATGTTGCTTTTCCGATTATGGTTTGTGGTATTGCTACTGCTTTTGAGTTTTTAAGTTTGTACTTTGTTTCGTCTAAAGTATTACAAGAACTTGGAATTTTTGCTGCAATAAGTGTTTTTATTTCGGCAGCTCTTACATTAATAATTTTACCTCAATTTATCGATAAAAACAATTCATTGCATAATAATGAAATGAATTTGCTTGAAAATGTACTTGATAAAATTACACGCTTCGAATTTGATAAATATAAATCAGTAATTATTTCTTTTTCGATTTTAACCATTGTATTTGCATACTTTGCTTTTAAAGTTGAATTTGAAGGCGATATGCTTAAAATGAACTATATGTCTGATGAGTTAAAGTTGGCCGAAAACAATTTGAAAAAGATTAATGATTTTACAGAAAATACTGCTTATGTTGTTACTTATGGTAAAAATTTAGAAGAAGCATTAAAAAACAATGAAAAGGTAACGGTAAAGTTCAAACAACTAAAAACAAGTAAACAAATAACAAATTACACGGCAATATCAGAAATATTAACTTCTAATTCAACACAAATTGAACGAGCTAAAGCATGGAAAAATTATTGGACACCCAACAAAAAAGATTCTTTAAAAGCCAATATTAAAAAAATTGCTGTTGAGGTTGGATTTAACGAAAATGCTTTTAATAAATTTTTTTCCTCGCTCGATAAAGACTACAAACCATTATCTGAAGTTTCATTTAGTTTGCTTAAGGAAAATTTATTTAAAGAAAATTTTACAGAAAAAGACAGCTTAATAAATATTGTGAATATTTTAAAAACCGATAAAAAACATCGTGCAGAATTAAAAAACAATTTTTCCGTATTTTCAAATTCTACTTTAGTTGATAGGCAATCTATTCTTTCAAAATATGTTGAGTACCTAAACAATGATTTTGGTTTAATAGCAAATATTAGCCTTTTACTAGTTCTTATTGTTTTAATATTAGCATTTGGGAGAATAGAAATTGGATTTATTACTTTTTTCCCAATATTTATTAGCTGGGTGTGGACGCTTGGAATAATGGGATTATTTGGAATTAAATTTAACATTTTTAATATTATTATTTCATCTTTTATTACTGGAATGGGAGTCGATTATAGCACTTATATTATGCAAGGATTAATACAGGGATATTCAACAAGCAATAAAACACTTTTATCTTTTAAATCGAACATTTTAGTTTCGGCAATGATAACTATTTCGGGTACTGGAGTACTTATTTTTGCTAAACATCCAGCATTAAATTCAATTGCATTAATTTCAATAATAGGATTATTGTCGGTTGTTTTAATATCATACACATTTGAGCCTTTACTATTTAAACTTCTAGTTTTAAAAAAGAGCAAAAACAGAGTAGTACCAATAACCTTATCTAATTTACTATTAACTATTGCTGCATTTACAATATTTGTAACTGGCTCAATTTTTTTAAATTTGTGCTTATTGTTAGCAATAGTGTTGCCAATAAAATTAAAGGCAAAAAAACTTTTTGTTCATTATTGCATGATGTTATCTTGTAGGGGATTAGTATATCTTTTGTTCCCAATAACTAAAAAAAGAATAAATATTTCGCGCGAAAAATTTAAAAAATCTTCAATAATTATTAGCAATCATCAATCGCACATCGATTTAGTTATACTTTTATCGTTATCTCCAAAAATGGTTGTGTTAACCACAAACTGGGTTTGGGAAAGTCCGTTTTATGGTTTTTTAATTCGTTTTATCGATTTTTACAATGTAAACGATGGCAACGAATCAATAATTAAAAACCTTAAACCAAAAATTGATGAAGGGTATTCGGTTCTTGTTTTTCCCGAAGGTAGCCGTTCTAAAAATCAAAACATTACCCGTTTTCACAAAGGTGCATTTTATTTGGCAAAGCAATTAAACTTAGATATTGTACCAATAATTATTCACGGGGCTGGCGATTGCATGCGAAAAGGCGAAAACTATGTTAGGTCTGGAAAAATCACATTGAAAATTTTTGATAGAATTAATGCTCCTCATGTTGATTTTGGCAATGATTATCATGAACTAACAAAAACTATTCAAACTTTTTACCGAACAAATTTTAAACTTTTGAAAAAAGAATGCGAAACAGCTGATTATTTTGCCGACACGCTAATTAAAAATTATATTTATAAAGGGCCTATTTTAGAGTGGTATAACAGAATAAAAATAAAATTAGAGGGCAATTATAAATATTTTAATGAAATTATTCCACAAAAAGCCGAAATAATGGATATTGGTTGTGGTTATGGATTTATGTCGTATATGCTTGGTTTTTTATCTGACGAACGAAAAATATTTGGAATTGATTACGATGCCGATAAAATTGAAATTGCTCAAAACTGCATTTCGAAAAATGAAAATGTAAAATTCGAATATGCTGATGCAACTCAATATAAATTCGAAAATAAAGATGTTTTTATTTTATTTGACATATTACATTATTTTAGCGAAGAAAAACAAACTCAACTAATCGAAAATTGCATAACTCATTTAAATACAAATGGAATGCTTATTATTCGCGATGCAAATAAAAATTTAAAAACACGGCATTGGGGAACTCGTTATACTGAATTTTTTTCGACAAAAACTGGATTTAACAAACTCGTAGGTGGAAAACTTCATTTTACAAATGTTGATGCATTTATTAAAATTGCAAATAAATTTAATTTAAAGTACGAAGTTGTTGATAATACGAAATTAACATCGAATATATTATTTATAATACATAAAAAATAATTAGCCAACCCTTAAATTAAAGCCTTTGTAACCTTTTTTTTAAATCTCATTTATGTTGATTATTGGATTTGCAAATAATTTTAAAAAAATATTTTCGATTTCAATTTCATTTCCTTCTATTTTGCTAATTGTTATATTTTTATATTTAATAAAATCGTTTATATCCAATTCGTTATAATTTTTTGTGTATTTTGTTGAATTACTTAATAAATCGAAAGCTATATAATTGAATTTATATAATTTATAATTGCTGTAAATTATTTTGTCAATTTTTTTAGCAATATTTTTTATAGCCTCGTTAGTAGTACCATAATCGTTTTGTAAATTAATTTTTTGGCCAAAAGCAAGCTCAATTTTTCCTTTTTGTTGAGTTAGGCCTTTAATAATGCTAGCAACATCTTCACCAGGTTTTTTAATATAATTTTGTTTTTTTGAAATATAAATCTCATTAATTTTTTCACCACAACATGGCTCTAATTCGTAAGATATAGTTACTGGAATAATATTTAAGTCGTTAAAATTCTGATTTACAGATAATTTTCCACTCATATTTAGCATTTTTAAAAGTGCTATTTCAGTTTTGTCGTTTCCATCTTTAGTTCTTCCGTTTCGTTGAGCAATCCAAACTGATGCTTTTTTTTCTGTAATAGTATGTCTAATATAAGCAGAAAGTACTTGAGAGTTTTTAAGAATTTCGCGAGGATTCCCTCCCCTATTTACTTTAAACATTCTGTTTGCTTTTCCAAAATCGACAATTAATGGGTTACTCATTAAATTACTGCCAAATGTTATTTCGGTAGTTGGAAAGTTGTTTTTGTTAAGAACAGCTTGTAATATGGCCGAATCTAAAATAATATCACGATGATTTGAAATAAAAAGATATGGGATTTTGGGAGAAATATTTTGTAACCCATTAACAGTAAATTCAGTAGATGTTTTTTCAACTACATCAAAAACAAGTTTTCGCATAAATTTACTTTGCAAATCAGCGGCTGTGTGTATATTGTTAAGCAAAGCAATAATTTTGTTGTGTTCGCTTTCGGGATATAAAAACTGCAAAATGTTTTTAAATTGTGGGTAGTTTGTTAAGCGGTTTAGAGCTGCGTTTATTTCGCTATCGTAATATGGTCTAATATCTTCAAATTCTTCTTTAAACATAAATTTAATTTAATTAGCAAACCTAATGAATTTTAAAATATACACAATAAATGTTTTTAAAAAATTTAATATAAGGAAAATCAAAATACACTAAAATATCAATAATGAACTTAGCGAAGCGTTTTTATTACCAAAGCTAATAATTCACTTCGGTATTTTATAACAATCTAATAATTTGATTATTCGCTTTGCTTATGAAATATCTATGAAACAATTATGTACTTGATTAAGGACATTATGCTATGACAATTAATTTTTAAAAAATTTTAAGATTCGGTTTTTTAATCGCTGTTTAATGAATAACCTTGAGGCAAAGCCTCGAGGTATATTAAAAAAGTTACCACTGATTTCACAAATTTTCACAGATTTTTTTGTGAGTATCTGTGTAATCTGTGGCAAAAATAAGAGCCTCGGGGAATTCTTTAGATTAGAAAATTAACTTAAGTTTACTTGCGTAACAATCTTTTAATTAACGTATTAACATCTAGCTAATTTTTTTTACTTTGGTGTTTTTTGTAAATTTTAATTCAGGCAAATTTAAATCATAAATTAAGTTTATTCCAGGTTTTTTGCCTATTTCAAAACTTCCAAATTCATTTTGTATTTGTAATGCTTTTGCTCCATTTAATGTTGCCCATTGAAGTAAATTACTGATAGATATTTGAGGGAAATTTTGTTGTAAAACTTTTAATTCGTCAATTATTGAAAGAGAATTATTACTTGCAAGGCTATCGGTTCCAATACATATTTTATCGTTTTCATTTTTAAATAATTCTATATTAGGCAAAGTGTTACTAATATATAAATTTGATTTAGGACAAAACACCCAAAAACGATTAGGCAAATATTTTTTAGCTAATAAAATATCTTCATTTTTTGTAAAAACATTGTGAACGAGTAAAATATTGTTTTTTGATGGTAAGTAAGAAATTAATGAGGGAAACGAGCTTTTTCCAGTAATTGGGAACGTTTCGGATGTTATTCCTAAATTTTGTAAAAGTAAATAAAGTTCGTTTTTTTTATTAGCAAACAAGTCGTTTTCTTCAATAGATTCCTGATTGTGAAATGATATGATACTATTGTTTTCTTCTGCAATTTGTTTTATTTTACTAAAAAGGTTGGGTGAAACCGAATACGAAGCGTGTGGCGAAATTGATGTAAGTCCAGCATTTATTAAAATTGCAGATTGTGCAATTTGTTTTGCTTTCTCAATTATTGATTCGTGTTTTAAAAATCCCAGAACTTCAATAAAATTATAATATTTTATTTTACTATTACATTTTGTTACAAAACTATCAGTTGTATTGCTAATATCGCCACAAGCAACAATTCCATTAATTGTCAATTCATTGTCGGCTCGTAAAATTTCTTCAAAAACATTTCCCTTAAAATTGTTTTTTTTTTGTAACATTTGTTTTATAAAACCTGCAATATTTTGAGTTTTATCTAACATTCCTCTCAAATACGAGAGCTCTAGATGACAATGAGCATTTACAAACCCTGGGCATAAAATACCATTATATTGTTCAAGCGATTGTGTTTCGGTTAATTTGCCATTTGTATCTAATATGTCAACAATAAAGCCTTTATTGTCAAAAATAAGAATTCCATTTTTTAGAAATTCTCCTTTACCTGTAAATATATAAGAAGCAGAAATTTTACGCATTACGATTACTTTTTTGTAACGCTATCTGGTTTCATTAAATTATCTTGTAATATGTTAAGATTTTTTACTACATTTTCGTAAATTTTTTTGAACTTTGCGGTATCGCTGCTATAATATGTAATATTTTCTTCGAAAATGTTTTTGGTAATATTATGTTTTTTAAGAATAGCCGAATAAAATTTTTCAGAATTAATTTTAAAAGGTTTTTGTATAATTGATGGCGATATTAATATTGCATCGCCAAGGTGCATATCTGTAATAATATTTGCCATTGTATCTTGAGATAAAGTTTTGGTTGGCTCAAAATCATTATTTAAACAACTTGTAGAAAACAATAACAATATGAAAATAAAAACATTTAATAAACGCATATTACTCTATTTTTGCTCTCGATTGCGATTGTTTATATTTATTAAATCTAACACCTATCATTAGTTCGTGAGTTCCTGAACTATATTTTTTAAGGTTTGAAGTGG
>JAVHRJ010000020.1:0-1420 GCA_036171595.1 Bacteroidales bacterium | reverse complement strand
ATAATGCCAACAGGAATTAAAGCAATAATTTTTAAAATATTTACATATAAGTTTTGGATCTGGACAGTAGATCATTTTAATTGGTTAAGAATCTTTCCCAAAAGATTGAGATATAAAATTTATGATTTAATTATTACATCTAATGGAGTATATTATACAAGTAAATTGGCACTTGAATAAGGGGTCTAAATCAATTATTAAAAAAGTAGAAAAAAAAACTTTTACCCAAAGGTAATTATTTATTAAGTGTGCCAATTTTTGTAATGTTTTATATATTTTTACAAATTTTAAAAGCATTTTGATGAAATAAATTCTATTTAAAATAATTTCATGCTAGAACAAATTCAAACACCACATATATCCATTGTTGTCCCAGTATATGGATGCAAAACCTGTTTAGTGGAATTATATTTCCGTTTAGTCAAAACACTCGAAACCATTAATAGCAATTTTGAAATTATCCTTGTTAATGATGCCAGTCCGGATGGTGCATGGGAAACAATTATTGAAATAGCAAGTAAAGAGAACCGAGTAAAAGGAATTAACCTTTCAAGGAATTTTGGCCAGCATTATGCAATTACTGCTGGCTTAGATTTCTGTAAAGGTGATTGGGTGGTTGTAATGGATTGCGATTTGCAGGATCAACCCGAAGAAATAGTGAAATTATATAATAAAGCACTTGAAGGATTTGATATAGTTTTAGGAAAAAGGAGCAAAAGGAAAGATTCATATTTTAAAGTAATATCGAGTTTATATTTTTATAAATTGTTTAGTTATCTTGCAGATACAAAATTTGACCCTAGTATTGGAACATTTCGAATATTAGCAAAGAAAGTAGTTGAAAGTTATAAAATGTTTAATGAACGATTATTGTATTTTGGGGCAATGATAAATTGGTTGGGGTTCAAAACCGTTAGTATAGATATTATTCATAAGGATAGGGAGCATGGAAGATCAACTTATAACTTTAGAAGAAAAATTACATTGGCAATCAATGGAATTTTATCATTTTCCAATAAACCTTTAAAGTTAACTATAAAAATGGGGGTATTTTTAAGTTTCTTAGCAATTGTGTTTATATTAATTAAAGTTTCTCAAAATCTTTTATATGGTACATCTATTATTGGCTGGTCCTCTTTAATAGCTGCTATTGGATTTTCAACAGGAGTAATAGTTTCCGTAATAGGTGTTGTTGGGTTGTATGTAGGAAGTATTTTTCAAGAAGTAAAGAAAAGGCCAAATTATATCTGTTCGGAAAAAATAAATATAGAATAGAATTTAAGAAAACAATCTCGCTCTTTGATAAAAAAAACAAATATGCAATTATCTAAAGTTATTATTGATGCTGAACAGGCAATGTCGATTAAATAGGCACTACGGGATTTAGCATGGAAACATATTTAAATTACCATGAAAGAAT
>JAVHRJ010000019.1:0-1423 GCA_036171595.1 Bacteroidales bacterium | reverse complement strand
CGAGTTGGTTTCATGCTGCTTTAAATGATAATGCTAGGGCTACGCCCATGCGCAAAGATAAATGGTTAAGCAGCACGTAACCAACTCGCAAAGCGTTAGCGTTCAGTGCTGAAAAAAAAATCGTACATAAAAAAGATACCAATGCTAAAAAAAAATGAATTATTGAGAATTAATTTAGTATAAATTTATAAAAAAAAATATAACTTTAATGAACAAAATATTAATTTAAAATTTAAGAATTATGATTATTTTAGAGATTGTTTTATGGATTGGATTAAGTTTTCTAGTTGCATTAACTGGTAACGAAAAAAAAATTGGTTACTGGGGTGTTTTTTTTCTCTCATTATTATTAAGTCCGTTGATTGGTTTAATAATTGGTCTTGTTTCTTCTTCAATAGATAAAGTTGAAGAATTACGGAGTGAAGCAATTGAATTTAAGAATAATAAGGATTATAATTCAGCAATTGATTCTTTGCGACAAGCACTATCTTTTGCTCCTACTAATCCAAAAATATTATATGATATGGCTTGTTATTATTCTCTAAAAAATGATACTGATAATTCTCTTAAAACTCTTGGAAGGGCAGTTGAATTAGGCTATAGTAATTTCGCAAGTATTAACGATGATGCTGATTTGAAAAATTTAAGAGGAATATCAGAATTTAATGTGTTTAAGAAAAATAATTATAAATTGTTGACAAATCAAAATATCCCAATAGAAAGCAATCTTGATAAAATTAAAAAATTAAAAGATTTATTAGATACAAAGACAATAACCGAAGATGAATTTACAAAGCAAAAGAAAAATATTTTAGAAAATATTGATAATTACCAAAATTCTAATCAAACCTTTAATATTTTAGAAAATAAATCGGAAAATTTTGACAATGAATTAAGGATTATTAAAGAACTATTTGATAAAGGGATTTTATCATCGGAAGAATTTAATATAAAAAAAGGTGAAATTGAAAAACTTGAATTTAATATACAAATTGAAAATAAAGCAATAGATGAAACAAGACCTTTTGTAAATCAATTGGTAGAATTAAAAAATAAAGGATTGTTAAATGAAAATGAATTTACAATTAAGCAAAATGAAATTATAGAAAAACAAAAAAAAATCATTGAAGAAGAATTATTAAGCAAACCAAAACTTAACGACATAGATGCCGAAATTTTAAGTACATTAAATTCTGTTAAAATTGCAAATATTGAACGTTTTTTGGGCTTTATGAAAAGAACTGAAGTAATAGTAATTTATGATAATGCGGCAAGATTGATTGATGGTGAAAGATGGAGTCAAATAAAAAACTCTGATTCTTCTCATTTGTATAAATTTATATATGAAAGAAAATAAATATTAAGCATTGGTAACAAAATTAATGGAAAAGAATATTGATAAACGCACCGAAACGCTAACATG
>JAVHRJ010000018.1:0-7290 GCA_036171595.1 Bacteroidales bacterium | reverse complement strand
GAAATCGCATTCAAATTGGATACGGTAAACAACGTCAGGGAATTATGTGTGTGGGTGGAGTTTGCAGGAACGTTCCCGCATCAAATGGTTTTATTTTAACAATAAGTTCAAGTTTTTAAAAGAATAACATTATGAATAAATTATTTAAAAACATCTCTAAAAACCACACAACCCATCATGTTATTTCGAATAATATCGGAATTGTTTCAGCATTTTCAAATAATAAGGAGATGGCGGATCAAGCCCGCCATGACGAAAATACTCCATCAGAACGTCATGCTGAACTTGTTTCAGCATCTCATAATAGTTATAAAATTATAATTCTGAAACAATTCCGAAATAAATTGGGACGAAATAACGAAACAGGTTATAGAGGTGTCTTAAATCAATTATTATTAACTATTGTTACAATATTTATTTTGTTTGTTGTTAGTTGCGATAAAGTTGAAGCTCCTTTTACTAATAACAATGAAAATATTGATACAGCAAAATGTCCAGTACCTCAATTTCCTGCAATAACAAATGTTTATAAGAAAATTTTAGTTGAAGATTTTACTGGTCATAAATGTGGATACTGTCCTCGTGCTCATGTGGCATTAAAAAATCTAATTGATACCTATGGCGATACTATTGTTGGTGTGGCATTACATGTTAGCGATTATTATGCGAATCCCGATGCAACTGGCTTATATACATACAATTTTAGAACTTCAGAAGGAACTCAAATTGACCAGAATTTTCATATTTCAGATGGAGGTTTGCCAAAGGGAATGATAAATAGAACAAAGTACAATAATAACATTATTATTGATCATAATTCATGGCAAACGGTGGTTCAATCAATGCTTGCCGACCAACCAAGATTAGCAATTCAAATTATAAATAATTATAATGCTAGCGATAGTTCATTTTGTACGCATGTTAAATTAACTTTTTTAGAGGATATCACCGATACATTAATGTTTTTTTGCGGACTTACTGAAGATAGTATAATTAAACCCCAAAAAAATTACGACTTAACTCCAAATGATATTCCTGTATACACTCACATGCATGTTTTTAGAGGAAGTTTAAATGGGGCCTTTGGTGTAACAATAAGCAATAATATAACAAAAAAAGATAGCACTTTAATAAAATCATATTTTTATAATTTAAAAGGAAAAGATTTTGTACATAAAAATATAAAGGTTTTTGCATACGTATATAAGCTTAATGGTGATATTGTATTGCAGGCCGAAGAAAAAAATGTTCAATAGGTTATCAATTTACCTTATTTGTCATTCTGAGTGATTAGCGAAGAATCTATTAGTTTCACATTAATTATAAATAACAATTTGCTCGTAAATGAAAAATAAAAACTCAACAGGTATCGTTTATAGCACAAATCCTAATTTTAAATTGCATGAGGATAAAGAAGTTGTTAAAACTCTTCCACCGCAACAACAGCATTTAATAGTTTCATTAGATAAAAAACAAAGAGCAGGTAAATCGGTTACTCTTATAACAGGGTTTGTAGGAAATGGAGATGATTTACAAGAGTTAGGTAAATTTTTAAAAACTAAGTGTGGGGTGGGAGGTAGTATTAAGGATAGCGAAATAATTATTCAGGGCGATTTTAGGCAAAAAGTTATGCAAATGCTTACCGACAAAGGCTATAAAGTGAAAATTTCTGGAATGTGATTTGTGTAATTCGTCATGCTGAACTTGTTTCAGAATCTCATTAAATGAATTACTTTATTGAAATTACTTGTCTCTTGTTTTTTTATGTGTTCATTGAATCGCTTTGCTATTTGCTTTAGTCAAAGTTACAAAACAAAAGCCTTGCACACAATCACTCTTGGAATTTGGTATTTGGGTCTTGGGATTTGAGTATTAGTATTTTCCACAATACGCAATTATTTTAGCGTTAGTCTAATAACATTTGTGTTATGTGGTAGATTGCTTCCCCGAAAAAAACGGGGCAGGCTGTTTCTCGCAATTACGAAGGGAGTGTTGTGTTGGAGATATTGTGCTAATGTTGACTTATTAATATTGAATTTAATTTTAGAAATAAATCCCTTTTACTCCAAAACATTTTTGTTCTAATACAATTGCTGGGAATGGGAATTTTAAACAGTTAAATGTTTTAAAAATTGTTTTTAATATTTTGTTATTTGTTTTTATTTTTGTTAAATCGGCATCGAGCGAAAAATAATATTGTCTTTTTCGCACAGCAGTTACAGGATCAATTACATTATAATTTATTAAGCCATTTTCTTTTCCACCAATTACTCCATCAATACTATAACCGAATGCAAAATTTAACCAACCTGGAATTTTTTTAACGCCGGATATATCTTTTAAATTGCATGATAGCCAATAAGTTTGCCCATTGTAATCTTTTATTATCCTCTCAAAATTATTACTTCCAAGTGCATCGGGTCGATAATTAGCCCAGCCGGTAGGATGATATGAGAATTTTAATCGACAAATTTGTTTTTGCCATATAAGTTCCTGACTAGCATATAATAAACTTCCTCCAAAATTTGCTGCAACATCGGTTAGCGAAGCTCCCCATTTTGACGAATAACCATCAAATATTTCAATACTTGACATTGCCAAAAATGAAATACCGCTTCCC
The DNA here is from genome assembly GCA_036171595.1 of Bacteroidales bacterium. Classification (GTDB taxonomy): domain Bacteria; phylum Bacteroidota; class Bacteroidia; order Bacteroidales; family GWA2-32-17; genus GWA2-32-17. The sequence goes on along the minus strand of JAVHRJ010000018.1, from coordinate 4,670 downwards.
CAAATTATAGCTTTTGTATTATTTGTTTTACTCCATTTAAAACCATTTGTTATAACACTACTTAAGTAGTATGAAGAAAATGAATGTCCTAGCTTGTCCATTTGTAACCATTCGCCACTATCATCAAAAAAATGAAATGAGCTATGTGAATATTTTTTATACCAAAGCTGGTTTAACGATAACATTGTGCCAGTATATGTGGCTATAGAAATCCCAGAAAACAAATAAAGTTTTTTTTTATTTAATAATGTGTCGTTTTGGGAATAACAGTTTAAAGTTAAAAAGTTAAAAGTAATAAAGTAAAAAAAAACAACTTTAATACTTTTATACTTTCGATTGGCGATGTTTTTTATTTTCATTAATTAATTTCAAAAATCCCAAATCCTAAATCGCAAATCCAAAATAAGATATTTCGACTTTGCTCAATATGACAAAAAATCCTAAATCCCAAATTACTTGTTAGATTTATCTTCTCTAATAACCACTCCAAAAATAAATAGCACTACTACCGATGCAACAAAAATAACAAATAACGAAAATAATATTTTTCTTAAAACATCTTCAATAGCAATAACGTCCCATATTGCCAATAATCCAAGAACTGTAAATGCAAGCACCATTGCAACTAACGAATACGACGCAATTTTTTTTAACATAGCTTTAGTTTTTTAGTTTATAAAATTTTAAATGTAAAAGTAATTCTTCTAATTGATTAAAAATAAAAATATTGTTATTTTCAATTAATTTCCAAATAAAAGAATCATCTTTCTTTTCAACTATAACGTTTAAAGTTACATTTTTGTTACTCGAAATTTCGTAACCAATTCTATTAAGAGCATTTTTTGTTAAGGCATACAACTCCAAATGACCCTCTAAACCTATAAAATTATGTGATTTGTTAATAAAATTTAAATTGCCAGAATTTTTATCAATTTGCAAATGTTCACAGTTAAATTCGTTAGCTAAATCGTTATCAAAAATAATTTGTTCTGGAATTTTATTTATTATGCAATTTGTTTTTAATAGCCATATTTTATCTGAAATATGAATAGCGGTATTAATATCGTGAGTGGAAAAAATAATGGTTTTATTAAATTTTAAAGTAAGTGTTTGTAAAAGATTAAAAATTTCGAATTTGTTTTTAATATCTAAAAATGCTGTGGGTTCATCTAGTAAAATAACGTTAGTGTTTTGTGCTATTGTGCGAGCAATAACTGCACGTTGTTTTTCTCCGTCACTCAAGCGGTTTAATGGTTCGTTTTTTTTATGAAAAATTCTTGTTTCACTTAAAGCCATATTTACAATTTCAACATCGGTATTTTTTATTTTTCCGAAGAAATTTGAATATGGATATCTGCCATACATAACAAATTCATAAACAGAGGTGTATGCAATTTTTAAAAGTTCGGTAGTGGCAATAGATAATACTTTTGCAAAATTTAATTTGTTATGAGTATTAGGTGAATAACCACAAATATTAATTTCGCCCGATTGGTATTTTTGTAAACCTGCAAGTGTTTTTAATAAAGTTGTTTTGCCATTACCATTTGAGCCTATTAATGCAATTAGTTCGCCCGATTTGGCAGATACATTAATTGGAAATGTTGGAATAGCCTTAAATTTGCCATCGTTATAATAGCCAGTAATTAATTCTTTAGTAGATATAATGTTTTCCATAATTCAATAAACAACAGACAAAAAACTTTCAAATTTGTTTGTAGTTTTTAGTTTATGGTTCGTAGTTAAACCAGAAACTATAAAACAGAAACAATGAACAATATTCATTTTTATTTTCATATCCACATTTTTTTGCCTTTTAAAACAATCCACAAAACAATTGGAACTCCAAGTAATGATGTTGTAGTATTTATTGGTAAAATAAAATTAGTAAAAGGTAATTGGGTTAAAATGTCGGCAATTAAAAGCATTGCAATTCCAGTAAAAGCACTAAAAGGAATTAAAAATTTATGGTCGGATGTTTTTGAAATAATTCGTGCAATATGGGGTGCTGCAATTCCTATAAAAGCAAGTGGTCCGCAAAATGCTGTAACGCTTCCTGCAAGTAATGTGGCTGAAATAAACAATAAATTACGAATTTTGTTAATGTTAATTCCCGATGATTTTGCATTATCGTTGCCTAAAAGCCAAATGTTAAGTGGGTATGCGATAATGATTGAAATAAAGAGTCCAATAAAAATTGTAATTGACATTAATTCTAATTGTTGCCAAGTTGTGTTACTTAAACTTCCCATAGTCCATATAACAAATAACTTTAACGATTGTTCTGAACTTACATATTGAAATAAATTAATTATAGCACCAGCTGCTGATCCTAACAACATACCTGCTACTAATAATGTCATTACATCTTTTATTTTTAGTGAAATTAAAAAAATAAAAAACATAAATATCCCAGAACCTAAACATGCCGCTAAAATTGTTCCGCTACTACCTAAAATTTCAATAAAATTAAAGCCAAAAGCCGAAAAACCCATTACAGATAAAGCTACTCCTAATCCAGCGCCCGAACTTATTCCAAGTACATAAGGTCCAGCAAGTGGATTTCTAAAAAGCGTTTGCATAAGTAGTCCACTTACCGATAATGCGATACCAGAAAGTACTGCTGTTAAAATTCTAGGAATTCTTATGTCAAATAAAATTGTGTGTAAATTATTGTTTTCGGTATTATTTGTTATTAAATTAATTATATCATTCAAATTTATTTTAACTGAACCATTTAATAAGTCAATTGCCGATAAAATTAAAATAATAACGATAGAAAAAATTATTATTAAAATTTTATTATATTTTGTTATAATTGACATTAAAAATTCACTTAAGTTTTTTAAAATAAAAAGTTTGATAATTGGGGAATGAATTAGGGTGTATTATTTTAATGATATCTTTTAAAACAACTTGTGGATTAATAATTCCCGATTCCCAATAGTCATTGCCACCAAATGAGTTGCATTTAGCATTATTATTATATACGTTTTTAGTTTTAAAAGCTTTAAAATTGTTTAATCGAGAGTCGGTTAAATAAATGTCATTTAATGAGTTTGCAGAACCTGAGTTTAACCAAAAATCTGCGTTAATGGCGTTGTTTAAAACGTTTTCTAAATTTAAAGAAAAGCTTTGAGTTGATGTGTCTGTATTCCAAATATATGTTGCTCCAGCATCTTTAAATAAGTATGCAAGATTACTTCTTCCACCAGCAATAAACCACGAGTCCTTCCATGGCAAGCCAGATAGTACGGTTGGTTTTTCTTTAAAATTTTGAGCAATCTTTTTTATATTGTTATATTCAATATCTATTGTATTAAAAATAGAATCGGATTTTTGATATTCATTAAAAACTGCACCAAAAAATTTAATCCATTCTGCTTTTGCTAAAGGTGATTCTTCGAGATATTCGGCAACAAAAATTACGTGTAATCCAAGTTCTTTGAGTTTTGTTATGTAATTTACATTTTTACTTTCAACACTATAAGCAATTATTAAATCGGGTTTTAAAGAAAGAATTAATTCATAATTAAGATTCTGTTCATAGCCAACATCTATAATTTTATTTTTATTTATTAATTTATTTGTTATGCTATCATTTATGAAATTAATTCCCGAAACTCCAACAATTTTATTTTGTAAATTTAATTTAGCCATAAATCCAATGTGTGATGTAGATAAACAAATAACTCTGTTTATTGGATTTTTAATGCTATTAAAGGAGTATTTAAATTGTTCGTTTTTAGCAAACTGCCATGGATTTATTACATCTATTTCGTATCCACTATTTAATTTTAATATTTCAAAATGTGTGGCATATTTAAGTTTAATATTTTTTTTGTTTATTGAGTATTGATTAATATTATCAGATTTTGTTTGACAAGCTATAAAATTTAATATAAAAATTAAATTCGTTAACCATAACTTTTTAAATTGCATAACAAAATCTATTTCTTAGTGTCTATATTAAAAATTGTTTTTGTAATAGATTGACCATTTTTAAAATAATAAACACCACCCCAATTATGAGTTATTTCTCTGTACTCGTTGGCAATTCCATCGTGATTTACAATTATTCTTTTTATTTTTTTACTAGTTTCATTGTAATTTTCTTCTGTAACTCCTTCAGGATATTTACTAGCTAATTCTGATAAAAATTTTTCAACTACTGCTTTATTTGTAAAATCAATTTCTTCGAGTTTTTTAGCATTACTATTTTTGGCAGCTTCAATTTGCTTTTGTTTTTCTGCTTCAATTCGTTGTTGCTCGGTAAGGTTTTGTTCTTTTAATGAATTTTGACATTCAAATATTTTTTGTTTTGGATAATTCTCATCAGGTTTTATTGTAGATGCAGTTTTATAGCTAACAATTGCTGACGAAAATTCTTTTTTGTTAAATAGATTATCGGCTTGAGATATTGCATCTTGATAGTTTTTATCTTTAATTTTTTGCTCATCCTCTTTCTTCTTATTTTGGGTTAATAAATTATCTATTTCAGTTATTTTACTTTTTGGGTATGTTTCGTTCGGCTTTAATATTAACCCTTTTTGATAATTTAATTTTGCGGATTCATAATTTTTTGAACTAAAATCTTGATCAGCTTTTGTTATTAAAATTTTATATGATTCTTCTTTCGATTTAGCTTCTGCGTCAGCTTTTGCTTTAGC
>JAVHRJ010000017.1:0-7299 GCA_036171595.1 Bacteroidales bacterium | reverse complement strand
GTTTAAAAACAGAAATAATTGAATGTCGAGATGGTTTAGATATTCTATCATTTGTTATTATTTTATAATTATTGATATTTTTAATTCATTTTACATTCATTCAGCTACTTTGTAGCTGACAATTATTATTATTGTTTTAATAAACATTATGCTACTACTTAGCATTAAATTTATTTATTTTAAATACAGTTATTAAATAGCAATAAATTTGCTTTTTTTACAATAGCTACTACGTAGCAAAAAAAATATTTCTTTATTCATTCAAATTATTAAAAAAAATTAATTATTCCATATCTTTTTAGCTAATTTTCTTTGTCCCAGAGGGACAAAATGTTCATAGATAAATTTCATTTTCATTTATAAGCTCCAGCTGAGCTTAATATTATTATTCATACCATTCAAATAAATATTGAGGATCGAAATTCACATCAAATTTAGCAAGTAATTTTAAATATTCATTCTTGAAAGAGTTTTGTTTATGATGTTCCTCCTGATTTAAAATATAATTAATTACAGTTGTTAATTGTAAATGTGAATGTGTAAATGAACCAAAACCTTCTTGCCAATAAAATTTAAATTGAGTAAATTGTTTTTCTTTAATAAAAATTGAAGTTGAAGTTTTTATATCCCTTACAATATCTGAAATGCAAACATTTGGTTTAAATCCTATAAAAATATGGGTATGATCGGGCATACAATTAATGGCTAAAAGTTTTTGCCCATGATTTGTTACAATTCCGGTAATATATTTTTGTAATTCCTCTTTATGTTTTTTAAGGATTAAGTTTTCTCGGTTTCTTACTGCAAAAACAATATGAACATACATTTGAGAATAAGTGTTTGCCATAATTTTGTATTTATTAATTTACATTCAGCTACTCTGTAGCTGAAAGGTATTATTTTATTTTTTTATGAATATTATACTACTACGTAGCATTAAACTCAAATTTCAAAAAACTACTACGTAGCATAAAATCTGCTTTTTTTAATGATTCTATTACGTAAAATTAAACTCAATTAAAAAAAAACACTACGAAAAACAACATTCATTTTTCTAAATTTAGCTACTAAATATATTTAAATCTACAATTTTTACTTTATACCTCTTATTTTGCATAAAATTCATTTTTTTACATATAGCAACTATGTAGCAAAAAAATATCTATTTAATATTTCTCTTTTTATTTAACCACTTTTGAGCTTTATAACAAAGAAAAGCCGAACCAGCGCCGACTAATGCGCCTACTGCAACATCGGTTGGGTAATGAACACCAAGATGCATTCGTGAATAACCTACAGAAGATGCCCACAAAAAAGATGGTGTTATAACATACCACTTAGGGAATGTCAAACTCAATGAAGTGGCTGTTGAAAAGGCTTCAGATGTATGCCCTGAAGGAAATGATTTACTACCAGCAGAAGACATCTTTTCAATATCAGGATAAGTTTTAAATGGACGTTCACGGTTTATTGAATACTTCATTATTACAGTAATTCCAGAAGTTAAAACAAGCGAAGTTCCAAGTAATATTCCCTTATGCTTAATTGTACTATCGTTCATAATTAAACCTGTACCTAAAACTACAGCAGGAACTCCAAAACTTACGATACCAGTTGTATTTGAAATAAATTTAAAGCCACCATCAAGATTTCTGTTTCTATTTAAATTAATTTTACGCAATAATTCAATATCCGCATTTTGTGAAATGCAATTAAATGAAATTAATAACAATATAAATGATAAAATAATTTTCATCCGTTATTCAGGTTATGAGATGCTGAATCAAGTTCAGCATGACGAACTAATATAATTTGGTTTATTTGCATCTAAGACAATATTTTAAAAGAAGTTTTAAATATAATTTTCATATCTGTAGCAAAACTTCGATTTTTTATATACTTTAAATTTAATTCCAACTTATGAGGCATAATTTTTTCGATATACATTTTTTCTGCATCATCAGATTCTGCTAAAATTTTATTTTCATCTATATATTCAATTGAAGCATAATCGGTAAGTCCTGGACGAATAGATAGCACATGTAGTTGTTCTTTGTTATATAAATTCACATATTTCCTTACTTCAGGCCGTGGGCCTACAATGCTCATATCACCATAAATAATATTTAACAATTGAGGTAATTCATCAAGTTTAAATTTACGAAGAATTTTACCAAAACCAGTAATTCTTTTGTCATTTGTTCCAACAGTAAGCAAACTATTTTTATCAGCTCCAATTACCATTGTTCGAAATTTTATTAATTTAAAATCTTTTCCATTTTTACCTACACGTTGTTGAAAATAGAAAAAACCGCCACGACTCTCAAAATTAATTATAACAGAAATCACAAGCATCAGAGGTAATAAAACCAATAATACAATTAATGAAAATAATATATCAACAATTCTCTTTAACATTAATAATCTAACACTTCGGAAACTGAATTAATAACAGCATTTATAACTGTTTCTATCATTTTATCAGTTAAATCATAAAAAACTGGTAACGAAATTTCGCGACTATAATTATCAAATGCAATAGGATAATCGGCCATTTTAAAACCTCTGTTTTTATAAGCGCTTAGCATTGGCAATGGCTGAAAATGTACATTTACAGAAACATCTTTATCAAATATCTTTTGAATAATGTTATCGCGTTGCTGTTCAGTAATATTTTTAATTCGTAACAAATAAACATGATATGAAGAAATTCTATTTTCATCTTCATATACTGGTATTTGAGCCCAGTCCATTTTCGAAAATGCTTTTGTATAGCAATCAAAAATATATTTTCGTTTTACTAATGTATCTGTTTTATATCTATCAATTTCAATTAAACCTATTGAAGCCAAAACATCTGTCATATTAGCTTTATAACCAGCATCAATAACATCATACCGCCATGCACCTTTTTGTAGTTTTGAAAAAGCATCTTTACTCTGACCATGCAAAATCATTATACTAAAATATTTATATAAGACATCACTATCAAAGCTATTAGGCAAATTTAAACAAATAGCACCCCCTTCGGAAGTTGTAAGATTTTTAATCGCATGAAATGAAAACACTGTAATATCTGTTAATGAACCAGCATTTTTATTTTTATAAAAGGCTCCGAAAGAATGTGCTGCATCAGCCATAATTAGAATACGCCCTAATTTCTTTTGCTCATCATTATTTGCGACAAATAAATTTTTAACATCAATATTATTTACTAAGTTATTAATTTCATCGTAATTACATGGGAAACCAGCCATATCAACCGGAATAATAACTTTAGTTTTTGAAGTAATTGCCTTTTTAATTGCATCAACTGATATTGAGAAATCATCATGATTTACATCTACCATTACAGGTGTTGCTCCGCAATGAACAATCACATTTGCCGATGCACAATAAGTATAAGCGGGGACAATAACTTCATCGCCCTTGCCTACCCCAAACCAACGAAGTACTAATTCTAAACCGGCAGTTGCTGAATTAACAGCAATTGAATTCTTACAACCGCAATATGCAGTGATTTTTTTTTCAAAAAGTTTAGTTTTAGGACCTGTTGTTATCCAACCTGATTTTAAAGTATCAATTACTTCGTCAATTATTTTTTGGTCTATTCTTGGGGGTGAAAATGGTATCATTAATAAATAAATTAATTGTTTATTTCTTGAAAATTTTAAAATTTTGATTAAATTCCCTTTAATGCTCTAATTTGTGCGCCTGACACATGATTATTTGTAATATATTTTATTAAATAACGATCATTCTTTATTTGAAAAAAAATAAACCATGTTGTTCGATTATTGGGTTTATAGAAAATATAATACAATTTCTTGCCAAAACGATTAAAATATTTTGGTGCAACTTTTTTAGATTTAGTGAAAATATTTTTTTCTAAGTAATCTAAAATTCCATCTACATATTTTTCTGAAGATTCATAAAATGAAAAATATTCTTTATCTAAAAGAATATCAACTAACGAATCTAAATAATCTAATACATTATCATCATAAATTATTTTTTGCATTAAATTTTCTTTTTAACATTACGTGAACTTTTTCTCTAAACACTTCAGGTGTATGTCCATTTTTCCAACTTTCTTCAAACTCTTTATCAAACTCGCTTTCTTCAATTGCACCAACTTTATATAAAAGTTCAATAGCTTCGGGATATTTTTTTAAATTAAAACGTGCATAAGCCAAACGACCATTACTGTCTTTTTCGATTTGAATACCTGCTATTCTTGTCATAATTTTTTTATTTATTTACAAATATAATAATAAAAGAGCTTAACAAACAATCTTTTTAAACAAAGTATACAGTTTTAATTCTTCGCTTTTTTATTATTTGAAGTTGCAAAGAAACTATAAAAAAACGCAAAAAACACAACTCCTGCCTGAGTATTTAACATTGACTCTGTTAAGAAATTTAATGCAACAATAATAACATAACTAAAAATAAGCCAATTTTTTGTTTTAATGGATTTTATAAATGGGATAAGAAATAATAATAAGAGCAAAGATATTCCTGCTATTCCCTGTCCAATAAATGTTTCTAAAAATTGACTATGTGCATTTAATTTATTTTCCAAAGCTCCAGTCATATTGCGAACTTTGTATTCTTTCATTAATTCATCTTTAATATCACCGGTGCCAACACCAATGGCATAATTAAATTTAATAATATCGATAGCTGTTTCGTATATTAAAACACGAACACCATTACTTTCTTCTGTTGTAACATTTTGCTCGGCAGATGCAACTGATTTAGTTACAGTTTCAAAACGCATGTTTTGAGTTAACGAAAACCATACTTGAAATACAGCAAATATTAATAACAAAGATGCAAATATTCTTATATTCTTTTTAAATAAAGCTGGAACTGACATTAAAACTAATGTAACAAAGAATATTATTATTCCAGCTTTTGAAGAAAGCATATAAATAAATATTGAAAAAATAATTATTAGTGTTAATGATAATATTCTATTAATTGTTATATCATTATATAGAATATATTTCAATATTATTGCAGTTGAAAAGCAAATATACATTGCAAAATATGTAGGATGATGAAATATTGATAATTTCATGTAAAAGAAATTATTTGCATTATTTGCAAAATATGCATAAAAAGCAACACCAACAGAAACTAACATTGCTATAGTTGTTCCTATAACAAAGGTCAATAATATTGATTTACGTTTTTGCTCAGTCAAGAAATCCGACATAAAAAATATTAACGGGAATAATATCATAGTAAGCTTTACCTCAATATCAAACCAGCCTGCATGCATATTTGATGAATAAAACAAACCAATTAAATGAAGTAAAAAGAAAGTAAGTAAAATAATAAATACTGAATTTTTAATTGCAGATTTAGCATTAAAAATCCATTGTCCCGATAATACCCACGATAAAACAAATAACATTATAGCATAAATTGTAATTTTATGCGACAAGGGTATTAGAAAAGCAACTAATAAACTGCTGTAAAAAAGTATATTATTTGTAATTGTTTTATACATTAATCAAATGTTTCAACAATTTTAGAACAAATAAATTCAGATGCTTTACCATCGCCAAAGATTTGAAGATATTCCATATTCTGTTTAGAGTTGAACAATTTCCACGCTTCCATTATTTTATTAAAATCGGCATCACAAATAATTGCATTTCCGTTTTTAGTAATTTCCACCCATTCAGTTTCAGCACGTAGAATAATGCAAGGTTTTTTAAAGAAAAACGCCTCCTTTTGCACTCCTCCCGAATCGGTAAACACAAGTTTAGCATTCGATTCTAACTGTATCATATCAAAAAAAGTAACTGGCGGTGCTAAAATTATATTTTTGTTGCTTGTTATTAAAAAATACAACTCATCTCCAATATTTTCCTTAAGAATATTCGAAGTTCTTGGATGTAATGGGATAAAGAAAGGAATTGAATAATCTTTATTTATTTTAATAATTGCTTCGAATATTTGTTTTAAACGTGTAGGATTATCAGTATTGTTATCGCGATGAATAGTAGCCAAAACAAAATTATTTTTATTAAGCTTGTAGTTTGATATAACATTAGACTTAGATGCTGATATTTTCGAAAAGAATAGACTATTATCATACATTACATCTCCACAATGAAACACACCTGGATTATCAATATTATAAGGTATTTCAGCATTCAATTTAAATCCTTCGCGTTCTAAATTATTAATGCCAGTTTCAGTTGGAGAAAACAATAAAGTTGATGCATGATCGCAAGTAATTCTATTAATTTCCTCGGGCATACTTTTATTAAATGAACGTAATCCAGCTTCAATGTGAGCAACTGGAACATGAAGTTTTGCAGCAGCTAAAGCAGCAGCAAGAGTACTGTTTGTATCACCATAAACTAATACAACATTAGGCTTTTCTGAAAATATTATACTCTCAATCCCCTTTATCATTTCGGCAGTTTGTACTCCGTGAGAAGCACTTCCAACATTTAAATTATATTTTGGCTTAGGTATTCCCATTTCAGTAAAAAAAACTTCAGACATATTTTCATCATAATGTTGACCGGTATGAACGATAATATCCTCAATTTTATCAGAAAAATAATTTTTAATTGCTCTACTTATAGCAGCAGCTTTAATAATTTGAGGACGGGCACCTATAATATTTAAAATCTTAAGCATTTTATTTTAGAATGTTACAATAAATTTTTTCTATTCAACAAAACTAATTCATTTTTATTAATTTAATTCGTTAAAAACTCTTTAAATTCTTTTGCAATTATGTCACGATTAAAATTCTTAAAAACATAATCATACGCATTATCTGCTAGATTTGAATATAGCTGTTTATCGTTATATAAAAGCATTATTTTTTCGGCAAGATCTTTTTCATTTTCTGGTTCAAAATAAAGTCCACACTTACCTGTATTTATAAATAATTCACGAGCTTCACCGTCAACACCAAGTATAATTGGCTTTTTCATATTTAGGCTTTCAAAAATTTTAGATGGAATAGCACCTAAAAACAAATCTAATTTTTTAAGCGGTATAACCGAAGCGTCAATAGAATTAATAACTGCAGGCATTTCTTGTTTCTTGAATGTAGGAACAAATAGCACATTTTTAAGGTTTAGGTTATTTTTCATATTAATTAAATCGTTTTTAACGGGTCCCTCGCCCGCAATAACAAATTGCACATTTTTTTCAAATAATATTGAAGCCGCTTTTAAAATAACTTCAATACCTTGAGCATATCCAATTATACCGCCATAAAATATCACAAATTTATCTTTATCAATTCCAAGTTTTAAT
>JAVHRJ010000016.1:0-1431 GCA_036171595.1 Bacteroidales bacterium | reverse complement strand
TAGTAAACGCAAATCCTAAGATTGCAATTGCCATAAAGAGTAATTTTTTTGTTTTCATTTATTAGAGTTTGTTCCACCTAGTCCCCTAGCGGAGGTTTATAAAAAAAACAGCGTGGGACATACAGAATATCCGCCGCTGAGGTACTGGTATACCGACAAACGAAACAAACTAATGCCCACGCATAACGTGAGCGTCTTGTTCATTATTCGTTTGTCTTAAAAAATTACCAGTTTTCAGCGACAAGAATAAACTAACGCTATATTTTAAATTTCTTTAATTTTTACATATTTTAGTATTCGTTTTTTTAATTTCAATCTGTAAAAATAGAAATATTAATTGAATTGTAAAAATAGTTAAAACAATACACCATATAATTTAAAAATATTTTCACTTTTATAAAATAATTATAAAACATCTCCGTTTGTACCCCGAAATTCAAATTAATTATTAATCATTTAAATCTCTAAAGTCATGTCAAAAGGAAATTTAATCAGCAAAGTAATACCACCTAACGTAGTTACACAGGTATTGCAAAAACAGAGTGAAATTAATGTTTTGTTGGCTCCTTATTACACCAACCTATCGGGCACCGAAAAACACAACTTCCCCATTGTGAGCGAAGAGCGTATCCCATTTGTTACAAAAGGAATGCAGTTTATTGCAACTGATCCGGTGTTTTTAGCACCCTACATTGATGCCCCCGAATTGCAACAGGATTATACTTTATTTAATGCCAGCCGTCAGATGCTAATACCTTTGCAACAAACTACACTAAACATCAGCAACCTGAATACATTGGCAGGTTCCGATGTATATGTGGTATTGCTGGCGTATTATCAATCGGTGCAGCGAGCAGCCCAACAGGGCAATGCCAGAGCAAAGGTAATTTATGATGAATTATATAAAGCATTTAATCGCAAAAGACACCCTGAGCCACCACCAATCGAAAGCGTGTAATTAAACAGAAAAGTGGAGCAAAAAATAAAAAACTCTCTGAAAAAATCAGGGAGTTTTTTGTTTTTTCAAGAAACATTTCAAGAAAATATAGGAAGGTCCATATAAAATATATGACTAATTTTTCAAAAACATAGCAAACTTGTTAAAAAACGCAAGGACATTCCTATAAAATAGAGGAAACTTGTTTAAAATTATAAGAAGGTTCGTATAAATTATAAGCCAAATTTTTCAAAAACATAACAAGTTTGTTCAAAATTATAAGGATGTTCCTATAAAATAGAGGAAACTTGGTTAAAAATATAAGGACGTTCGAATAAAATGCAAGGGCAATTTTTTAAAAACACCCATCCCGCCTTCGCGTATAGGCGTCAAGCTAAGAATTAGTTTTGTACTTTGTTTATCTGGTATTCAATAAAATGATTTGGACTAAAGTCCAGATTACTCAGTTATTCTTTTTCCACGACCTAAAGGTC
>JAVHRJ010000015.1:0-1434 GCA_036171595.1 Bacteroidales bacterium | reverse complement strand
ACAAATAATTATTTTGAAATAATAAAATTGTTAATTCTTTTTAACTCCATTAATTATTTAGTGGAGTTTTGTTTTAATTTTATAAAAGAAAAAATATTTTTATTACATAATGCATTATTTTTATAATTAAAATTTATAATTTTGTCTATAGGTATAAATACCTAATTTAAATTGCAACCTATTAGGTGTTTTTACGTCTAAATGCATAATTAAGCTTTAAAAATGAAAAAAGTTTACCAATTAGTTTTATTAATTTTATTTTTTACCTCTTATGTTTCTTTAGCACAAACTGGGCCTGGTGGAGTTGGTAACAGTGCATCTAATAGAATTTGGCTTCAATCCGATAAAATTACAAGTTTAAATGACAATGATCCTATTGTAACCTGGTCTGATAATTCTGGAAACAGTAATGATGTTACCCAGCCAAATGCCTCTTTTCAACCTATTTTTAAAACAAATATATTAAATGGAAAACCTGTTATTCGTTTTAGCGGTTCAAATGACCGTTTAAGAAAAACTGCTTTTGCCACTTTTCCTACTACGGCAATCACTGAATATATGGTTCATAAAAATAGTGGAGAAAGTAATGACGCAACTCTATCATATGCTTCAACTGCGAGTGATAATGATTTTCTATTATTTTCAAGTAATAGTGTCATGCTTTATCGTGGAGGCTCAACTAGCAATACTTCTACAGCAATAAATGATAATTCCTGGCATATTGTAGGTACAAGTTGGAAAAACGCAGTTCCAAACCCAAATACACGTTTTTATTATGATGGAACGCAAACATATTCTGCCAATAATTTTGTAACAGGAACATCAATTACAGCCAATGGATGTTTTGCTATTGCAGCGGAACAGGATGCAGTTGATGGTGCTTATGATGCAACTCAGGATAATGACGGTGATTTTGCTGAAATAATTATTTATAATTTTGCCCTGAATCAGGCTCAGAGAATAATCGTTGAAAATTATCTTGCAGCAAAATATCTGATAAACATTTCAGCATCTGGTAATGATTATTACAGCTTTGAAACTACCCACGGAAATGATGTGGCAGGTATTGGAAGAAAAACCAGTGAAACACATACCGATGCACAATCATCAAAAATACTTGAAGTAAGTAATCCCAGTGGGTTAGGTGATAATGAATTTCTTCTGTTTGGTCATGATAATACATCCATTTCAAGCTGGACAAATACAGAATCACCAGATGGAGGTATAAATATTAAGCGAATAGCAAGAGAATGGAGATTTGATGAAACCGGAGATGTTGGTACCACAACTTTTACTATCGATACAACATTATTGCCCGCACGTCCAGTAGGATATTCAAAATTTGTTTTATTAGTGGATGCAGATGGAGATTTTAGTTCAGGTGCAAGTGTTTATGAAATGTGTTCTCCAAGTAGCAATCAATATTATGAAGTA
>JAVHRJ010000014.1:0-1443 GCA_036171595.1 Bacteroidales bacterium | reverse complement strand
CTCCAATGATTTTAGGAATTTCCATAAAAATATGTATTAAAAATTAAACATTCTTCTTGATTTTAGATTGTTGAGTTTAGATTTTAGATTGGTAAAAATCTGAAATCTAAGATCTGAAATCTAAATTTTAATGAGCCTCTTCGTGATGATGCTCCTCAACTGCTGCTCCAAAATACAAAGCGGCCAACATTGTGAAAATATAAGCTTGTAATGCAGCTACTAATATTTCGATTACTGAAATTATAAACGTTAATACTAATGAAAAAGCACCCATACCAATATTTTGGAAAAGAAAAATTAAAGCAAGTAAACTCATCACTACAATGTGCCCTGCAATCATATTAGCATACAAACGAATCATCAATGCGAAAGGCTTAATAAATATTCCCAATAGCTCTATTGGTGCTAATATTATTTTCATTGGAGCTGGCACACCTGGCATCCAGAAAATGTGTCCCCAATAATTTTTATTCGCTGTAAGCGTTGTAATAATAAAAGTAACAATTGCTAAACCAGCTGTAATTGCAATATTTCCTGTAACATTGATTCCTAGTGGTGTTAATCCAAAAATGTTTAAGAACCAAATAAAGAAAAAGACAGTCAATAAGAAACTCATATATCTTTTATAGTGCTTTTCTCCAATGTTTGGAATAGCGATTTCATCACGAACATACAAAACAATTGGCTCGAAAACACGCCCTGCTCCAGAAGCAATACTTGCATTTTTAGAATATGATTTTGCCAATCCAGTAAACAATAAAAACATTAAAAGAGCAACAATAATCATTGTAAATACTCCTTTTGTTATAGATAAATCTAAAGCCTGTGGATTTGTTGGGTGATGTGCATCACCAGTCATTGTTCCTGCAGCATCGGTTTTGTATATTTTTTCGTTGTGACCTAATTTATAGTAGTTCCCGTTAGATTCAGCAACAGATTCTCCATGGTGAAATTTTGAAGAAGAAAAAATTTGAACTCCATTATCCCAAAGAATAATTGGTAATGGGAAACCAATATGTTTTCCTTCATACTCAAAAAGAGAAAAATCATGAGTGTCAAGAACGTGATGTGCTTTTTGCTCTTCTATTTTTTCTTTAATTTGTGCTTTTTCGTCTAATGGCTCGCTCGAAGTTGCATGTTCATCAGCTATTGTTTCAGTGTGTACTGGTTTGCCTTCGATAGGAGTATTTGAGAAACCAAATAGTGGAAGACAGGCTATTAAAATCGCTATTATAAATTGAAGTGGTTTGTTTGAAATCACCATAACTGTAAATTATCTTAATTTTTACTTTCTGAAATTGGGTGCAAAGGTACATTTTAAATTTATATGTTAAAAAGAATAAATAAAAAAAATGCCTAATTTGTCTTCTTTTAAACAATTTATTGCTTATTATTTAAAATTCTGATTGTTACAATGGTTTCTATGGTCAAAAATAAGGCGAA
>JAVHRJ010000013.1:0-1444 GCA_036171595.1 Bacteroidales bacterium | reverse complement strand
GTAAATTTACTGCACATTTTTATCCTATACCATATATAGTTTTTTGTCAAAAAATGCAAAATATTCTATTTCTTCAACATATTTTTCTTATGCTCTTCTGTTTCAATAAAACCACAATGTTTAATATGTTGTCTCATTGGGAAGAAATCTAAACTAGATATTAGCCTCACATGATGCAATTTCCTCTTTACCTGTTATTAAATTACATAATGTCTTATTATTGGTTAACCTACCAATAACTACAATACACCAATTCCTACCATTGGAGCCAGTATCAACGCTAATCATGTCACATATTTTTAAATCTAATTTCTTAGTAGCAACATCACCTAAACAACTATTTATACTGTCGGTATCTGTCATTTTTTTACAGACATTATAATCATAATTTTGTTTCATTATAAAATAATAACAGTAATTATAATCATATCCTCCATTGTATTTTTTATCTATTGAATCACATAATTGACTAGAAATTTTTGATGGATTAAATTTCTCTAAACAACGCGCTAAAGATGATGGAGTTTTTATAATATTGCAAGTACTTTCATCTTTTGCGTTGCCATATAAACATTCATCTTTAGTTTTCTGATCAACAATAACATCACAAAGTGTAATGTTTTTAGTTTGCAAAGACACATCATAATAACACTGATCTTTATAGTCTCCAATTTTATCATCATGAACTCCACTAAACTGATCACATGTCTTATAATCACCAGTTGTCCTATTATTAGTTAATACACATATAAATTTACTCTGCTGATCAATTATCTTACTACAGTCAGTTTGTTGATTTGGTACAACTGATGAATTATTTTTTGGGGAAACATTGTCGATGATTCTAGTATCAAGACCTGTAATAACTTTACCTGTTTCTTTTGTAATAACTTTTGGTTTTTGCTCTGTCATAACAGCAATAGTTTCATTTTTTTGACCTATTTGTACTGTTGATTGTTCTTCTTTCTGTATTTGGGCTTGTGTATTTTCCTCTTGTTTTATTTCATTAACAGGTGCTAAATCTTTACTCTTTATCAAATCTTTAATTACTGGTATATCATTCCTAAAATAATAACCCGAGGCTCCTCCAGCTATTACAAACAAGGCAACTATAATTAATAGTATTTTTTTACCTGAATGATTGGTATTTTGAGTTAATATAGAATTATTTATATTACCAGAAACACTTGGGTTGATAATTGGGTTAATTGTAGGATTAATAACAGGAGTATTAATTGTATTAAAACCCTCTTGTATATCTTCTCTTGCCCAACCACCTCCCAATAACTCTTGTGTAATAGTTTCTTTATCTACACCTTTTGATAATTGTACTTTAATAAAATCTAACAATTGTTGATTTATCATAATGAATATATTCTAACACAAAAGATACCCTTACGGGTATCTTTTGTGTTCAAAACTTTTTATACTTTTGAGAAATTAC
>JAVHRJ010000012.1:5250-7424 GCA_036171595.1 Bacteroidales bacterium | reverse complement strand
GAATTTTATTTTTTAATCAACAGTCAATTGTTAATTTTGCGTAACATCAGTTATTGACTATTTATTATTAGAAAACCATCAATATTCAATATTCAATAAAGAATTGTTATTTTTGCACAAATGGCTCTATAGTTCAATGGATAGAACGAAAGTTTCCTAAACTTTAAATTCGGGTTCGATTCCCGGTGGGGCTACAAAATAAAATTATTCATTGGCAAACACAGTTCACATTATTTCATTTAATGTTCCTTATCCGCCCGATTACGGTGGTGTTATAGATGTGTTTTATAAAATTAAAGCTTTAAAAGCTTGTGGCATAAACGTTGTTTTACATTGTTATGAATATGGAAGAGCACATTCTGAAGTTTTAAAAGAATTTTGTAGCGAGGTGCATTATTATAAACGAACTAAAAGTGTGAAATTTGCTTTTAAAAAAGAACCTTTTATTGTTACTACAAGAAACTCTGAAGATTTATTAAAAAGACTTAAAAACGATAATTTGCCAATTATTTTTGAAGGATTACACACAACATTTTGGCTTCGCGAATTATCTGAAAACAATAGAAAGGTAATTGTTAGAACACATAATATTGAACATCAATATTATAACGGGCTGGCAAAAACAGAATCGAACCTAATAAAGAAAATGTTTTATAATTCTGAATCTCGCAAATTGTTCAAATATGAAAAAATACTTAAGTATGCAAGTAGTATTGCTCCAATATCTTACGGCGACCATAAATATTTCAATTCAAAATATGGAAATTCTACTTTAATTTCTGCATTTCATCCTTATCAAAATGTTGAAATAAAAGAGGGGCGGGGGGAATACGTACTTTTTCATGGCGATTTATCTGTTTCGGATAACATAAAAAGTGCAATATTTTTAATCAATATTTTTAAAGAAATTAAAATTCCGTTAGTAATTGCCGGAAAAAATCCCGCTCAAAGAATTTTGTTCGCTATTAACAATTGTAATAATATAACGCTTATTGCCAACCCAGACGTTAACAAAATGAACGAATTAATAATTAATGCACAAATTAATTTATTATATACTTTTCAAAACTCCGGAATAAAATTAAAATTATTAGCTAGTTTGTATCGTGGAAGGCATTGTATTGTAAATAATTATATGATAAGCAATTCCGGACTTGAGGGGCTTTGTTATATTTCGAATGATGTTTATGATATTAAAAACCAAGTTTTAAACTTATTTAACATTCCGTTTAATTTTGACGATATTGCACGCAGAAAGTTTATTCTAGATAATAGCTTTGATGTAAAAAGTAATGCTTTAAAATTATGCAAATTAATATTTTAAATATCTAAACGTTATTAGTATATTATTATAATTTCGGATTTGTGATTTCGGATTTGTGATTTCGGATTTGTGATTTCGGATTTGTGATTTCGGATTTATTTTTGTTCAAAAAATAAAAAAGTTTTGGGAGTAATTAGAACACAAACAATTAAAGGAACAGCTTTTACGTATTTGGGAGCTGTAATTGGTGTAATTACAAATTTATTTTTACTCGCTAAATTTTTAACTACCGAGCAGGTTGGCTTGTTAAGCGTACTTGTTGCTTATTCATTGCTTTTTGCACAATTTGCAAGTTTGGGTTTTGATAACGTAACTCTTCGTTTGTTTCCATATTTCAGAAACGAATTGAATAAACATAACGGTTATTTGTTTATTTTAATTTCTACATTAATAGTTGGTTTTATACTTTCATCAACATTGTTTTTTGTTATTCAGCCATATATAATTGAAACAAATAATAGCACAGTAGGTTTATTTTCGCAATATTCGTTTTTTATATTACCACTTACTTTTTTTACATTAGTATTTAATTCATTTGATGCTTATTCCAGAGTTTTATATAAAAGTGTAAGAGGCACTTTTTTAAAGGAATTTCTTCAACGAGTTTTAATTGTAATAGCAATTATGCTTTACATTTTTCGTTTTTTAAACTTTAATTCATTTGTAATATATTATTCAATAGCACTTTCGATACCAACTATTATTCTTGTTGTTATGGTTTTTCTTGATAAACAGTTAAGTTTTAAAAGAGTTAAAAACTTTGTTAGTCCCGAATTGAAGAAAAGCATGCTCAGTGTTAGTTTTTATGGTATTATAGCAGTTTTTTCGAGCTCTGTAATTTTAAGCGTTG
>JAVHRJ010000012.1:0-5240 GCA_036171595.1 Bacteroidales bacterium | reverse complement strand
TGGTTTGTCGGAAGCCGGAATTTATTCTATTGCATTTTTTTTCGGTGTAATTATTTCGATGCCTTCGAGGTCGTTAGCAAAAATATCTTCGACTGTTGTAGCCGAAGCATGGAAAATTAATGATTCATTAACTATTCGAAATGTTTACTATAAAAGTTGTTTAAATCAGATGATATTTTCGGCTTTACTTTTTATTGGTATTTGGGCAAACGTTGACAATGTATTTTACATATTACCAGAAAAATATGTTGCAGGTAAATATGTTATATTATGGGTTTGTTTAGGGAGTTTTATTGATATGTCAACAGGAATTAATAATACGATTATTTCTACCTCAAAATATTATAAAATACAAAGTCTTTTTATGGCAATATTTGTTGTAATAATTGTAATAACAAACTACTTGTTTATTCCAATTTATGGTATAACCGGAGCTGGAATAGCTAATGCGATTTCGTTATTTTTATTTAATTTAATGCGTTGGCTCTTTTTGTGGGTAAAGTTTGATTACCAACCCTTTAATAATAAATATTTGCTTGTTGTTTTATTTTCAATAATTGCTTATTTACCGGGATTTTATTTGCCAAAACTAAATCCTTTTATTTTAGATATTATTATTAGAAGTGGTCTAATATTCGTTATTTTCAGTTTATTAATATATTTTTCAAAAGTAAGCGAAGATATAAACAATAGAGTGAAAATATATTTTTACAAATTATTTGTTAAAAAAATCAATTAAAAACATCGGTCAATACATCAAGTGATTTTATTTTCATATTAATTCCTGTATGTAAAGTGTAATAATTTAGCAAAATTTCAATTAGCTTGTGTCTTTGAAATGAAGTTAAGTTCAATGCCCACCATTCATTGTTTTTAATATTCATGATTTGCGAAAAAAGTTTTGAGAAATCTTTGTCAACAGTTTGGGAGTCGGCACAATTATTAACAAACTGAGCATTTAACAAATCAAAAAATGGTATGCCATTATTGTAATTATTTATAGGATAAAATCCGAGAAAATGAGTCATTCCAAGTAAAAAATATAAATGAAAATTAGCAGGGGAGTTAGGTTCAATATCGAATTTATAAATCATTTCTTTTATAAAATCGAATAATTTTTCGTCGGTATTTTGATATTTTATAGTTTTGTTTAGCACCTCTGCAAGAAACATTGCAATTGCCAGTTTAAAATGGTTATCTCTGATGTTTTCTAAAGAATGAACAATATTTACTTCTTTTATTATTTGAATTTCTTTTTTGTTATTAAAATAAATTTCTGCATTAATAATAAAAAACGGATAAAAAAGGGCAGATGCAAACTTCGATTTTTTATTGTGAATACCTTTTGCAATGCACGAAATTCGCCCATGCTCACGTGTAAATAGTTGTATTATTAATGAGTTATCGGAATACTTTATGGTTCTTAAAACAATTCCCTCAACCTTTTCGACCACTTAAAAATAAAATTATGGAATTATGGATTAATTCGCTCTACTGCCTCCCATTGTAAGAAAGAAAGTACAACACATCTAGTTAATTGTATGTCTGGAGTTAGTGGTGGTTTTGTCAAATTTAATTGGGTGATAACATTTCTTATCTCATTTAATGCAACTTTTAAATCAGCTACATCAAGTTTCCATAAAGTGTTATCTGGCATATCATATTTTTTATTATTAGATTCCCATGCGGCATAATATCCATTATTTATTAATCCATTTCGTACATCATTAATTCTTGATGAAACGTTATAAACTATCACTGCATTCATTTTTTTGATTTTATTTAATAAAATTTAGTAAAACTGGAATTGTTCCTAAAATATTACCCAGCAACACACCATCAACGGTAGTATTTTTTTGCCCTAATGGTTTTTTTCTTTCATCTATAAATTCCTGATAACTATTTATTCCATTTTGTATTAATTTATTCAATATATAATTCTTAAAACCAATACTGGATAAAAAAAAATCTAATGTTTCATAATCTTCTGCTGTTGCAGAATTGTTCAATATTTTTTGTTTTAACTGATGTAATATATTTACATCAAGTTGGGGATTGTTTATTGTCATTTTGTATTACTCTTATTTCATTAGCTACATTATATTTTTCTTTTAGTTGTGATGTAAGTTCAAGTTGTGTTTTTATCTCTCCGACCAATTGCCGAGATTCATTAACATCATTATTAATTTGTTTAGTATGTTTACCAAAATTATCGTGCAAATGTTTCCGAACTATTGAATCTGCTTGAAACCATACACCAATATTTATTACTAAAAGGAGTGTTATTATGATACCTCCAAAAATACAAAAATCATCAATTCTCTTATTTAATGAGTTGAATTTTTCCACATCAGTTAATTCATTTAATTTTATTAAATCAGTAGAGTTTATTTTTGTAATTTTATCGCTAATAGAATTTATATATTCAATATTTTTATTTACCAGATATGTATGATAAATAAATAAACTTACCAAACTAATAAAAACACCAATTACTATTCCTAAAAATATTTTCAAAATAAATTTGTATTAATAATACGGACAAACATACATGTTTTTTTACATTTACAAAATTTTAAAAAAAATATATTAACCAATTAATCAATAATTTCGTAAAATTATTTTTTGAACATCATATTTATCGAATATGGAATAATTCCTATTAATAATGTTGCAATAATTTTCCATAATCCCGAAATATATGGCATTGGCTGATAATCACTTATTGTGAAATATATAAAGTAGCTTACTAAACAAATTGCAATAATAAGCACAGTGAATACAGTTAATAATGCAATAAACCTGCTTGAACTTCTTTTGAAAATTGGTTCTTCGTATATTTCTGTAATTGTTTTAGTAGAATCATTAGGGTCTGGTATTGTGCTTGTTGTTTTAATTGTACTTTCCTGAAATTTCGATGAAAACAACTCGCTGAGTTTAAAATTATCGCGACGAAGCCAGAAAAAAAATAGTAAAAGCATAAACACAAACAATATAACCGGCATAAGCACAAATGCTTTTTGTGTAATACTTAAATGTCTGTTAAAGTGTTTGTTTGAAATAAAATGTTTTTTTAAGTAGTTTGCAGGTAAATTGTTCTGTGCGTTTTCCGATTCAATTACTATGTCTTTTTCGCCATTTTGATTGTCGGTAACAGTAACATAAGTTTCAATGTTTTTAACATTTTTTACTGTTGAGTCTTTTTTTATTTGACTAATACCTATTATAGGTATTGTACAAATTGCTAATAATAGAATAATGATTTTTTTCATAATAATTTATTTTAAATGTTTGTAACTAATTGTTTTACGGTTGTAGTTTATTGTTTATCGTTAATTTTTTTTGTTCTTATTTTTGCGATTACTCTTTTTATCATCCGGAATAATAGCTTCCTGCTTTTTTACTATTTGGTTATTTTGAAAATAATAATCGTATTGTTCCTGATAAATTTTATAAACGGTGATTGAATCGTTATTTAGTTTGTATTCTATGTACTTAACTTTATCTTTAATAATTTTACATTTAATAGTATCTTTAGCATTATTATAAAAAATTAAATCTTGCGATTTTACTTTTGATGCGAATAACATCAAACAGATAAAAATAATATTTATTAAAGTTTTCATTTATTTTGGATTTGTAATTTAAATTGTTCGTGCAAATTTATTATTTTTTTTACAAATATACAAACATTTTTTATTCTACATAATCTAAATCTTTATTATAAGTTTCTTCTAATAAGAAAAGAGCAATAATAGCAAGAATAATACAAATTGCACCAACTATAATGCCTGCATTTAGTAACCCATAATATTTTGATAAAAGCAAAACTGAAGAAGTTATAGGTACCGTTGCTCCGCGAACAAAATTTGGAGTTGTAGTTGTAACAGTTGCTCTTAAGTTTGTCCCAAATTGTTCGGAAGCAGTTGTAATAAAAACTGCCCAGTAACCTTGTGCTACTCCAAGCATAGCAATTATAACATAAAATATTGTGGCTGAAAATTTTATAGAATCAAAGTAAATAAAAGTGAAAATTATAAGAAAAATTAATGCTATAAAAAGTGATTTTTTTCTTGATTTAAGCCATTGGCTTACAAGTCCCCAAATAAAACTACCAACAGAGGCTCCAATGTAATGATACATTACCGCAGCTCCACCGCTAATTTCACCTTTTATATTTAATGCTTTGCTAAATTCGGGAGCTTGAATAACTAAAACACTTATTATAAACCAAATAGGAATACCAATTAAAATGCAATAAATATATTTGAGCAATCTTTTTTTATTTGTAAAAATGCTTAAAAAGTTTCCCCTCGAAACATTTTTATGTTCTGTTTTAGTTTTTTGGAACATTCCCGATTCAAAAACAGAAGCTCTAAGTATAAGTAATAAAAGTCCTAAACCACCACCAACCCAATATGCCATTCGCCAATCGAATATGTCGGCAACTAAAAAACCAAGTACGGCTCCAAAAATTCCAACTCCCGAAACTATTGTTGTACCATATCCTCTGTTTTCTTTGCTCATTACTTCAGATACAAGTGTAATTCCAATACCAAGTTCACCGGCAAGTCCTAATCCGGCTAAAAATCTTAATGCTGCATATTGTTCTATGTTCTGAACAAATCCGTTTGCAATGTTTGCTATTGAATATAATGTAATTGTAAAGAAAAGAACCGGCAAACGTCCTTTTTTATCACCCATAATTCCCCAAATAATTCCACCTATTAACATTCCGAGCATTTGCATATTTAACAGTAAGATGCCTTTGTTTAATATCAAATCGTCAGGAATGCCAATATCTTTAAGACTTGGAACGCGAACTATACCGAATAATATTAAATCATAAATATCAACAAAATAGCCTAATGCAGCTATAATTACAATAATATTAAACGGATTGTTAATTGTTTCTTTTTTGCCCATTTTCTCGAAAATTTTATGCTAAATAACAACATTTTTTTTAATTAATGAAAAGTATTTTATTTTTATGATTTTTGATGGTTCGACTAAGTTTACCCTGAGCCATTCGTCAAGCTCATGGCAAGCTAAAGTCGAAGAGCTCACTACAGGTTTCGGATTTATGTACATTGAGGCAATCTCAAAGCAGTTGTTATGAGCATATCCGATAGCTATGATTAGCTATTCACCCCGTAGGATTTTTTTTTATTGCACATTTGTTTTATAACTGATGTTACGCATCTGTATTAATCCTGAAGGGATTCTACGTTTATAGCATT
>JAVHRJ010000011.1:0-1452 GCA_036171595.1 Bacteroidales bacterium | reverse complement strand
GCTATCCAAATATGTTTATCATGGTCTTGTATAATGGCGCTAATTTTTGAATTTAGGATGGTGTTTGATGGGAAAAATTGTTTCGTTGTTTTCAATTTTCCCGATGCATCTATGATAAGCGAAGCTTTGCACAAGCCAAGTGAGGTTCCAATCCATATATTCTTATTAGAGTCTTCAAAAATCTTATTGATACGGTTGTTAAAAAATTTATCTCCAAAAACAGGTAATCTAATAATTTGATTTTTTTCAACTTGAATTGTTTTTTGAATATGGATAGCATTTGTGCGATCGCCAAATAAATAAAGTCCATTGCTCAGTTTAGAAAATGAAATACCTTTACTAAAATGAAGTTTCATTCCCATAAAAGTATCATTTACATAGTCATTATTTACAAGTGAACTACTGATATAAAAGTCATTTTCAATTTTTTTAATTTCATAGACATAAGCGGTAAACCCTGGACTTAAATTCTTTTTAAAAAGTGTTATCCCCCCATTTTCTAAAATGCTGATGCCATTAAATGTTCCTAATAATAATTTACCAGAATTATCTTTTTCAATAGAATACACATTATTACTACTTAATCCGTCATTTTCGTTATAGCTGTTGATGTAAAGATTATTGATACAAAACAAACCTTTACCTAAAGTGCTTATCCAAATATTACCTTCTGAATCTTCAAGATATTTGTTTACCAAAGTGTTTTGTAAATCAAATTTTTTACCGACATCAATAATTTTATCCGTACCATTTGCAATCAAATAAAACCCTTTGTTCATAATAGAAAACCAAATATTTTGATTTTTATCAACTAAAATGGAGACAACATCATTATTGCGGGTAATGTTTATTAGGTATTTTTTAATGACGATATTATTCTTAATATGATAAATTGCACCCTTGGTACCGATAAAGTAACTGTTATCCTTATAAGGAGAAAGGCAGTAAATATCGGTATTGGGTAACCCAACAATATTGATTTTTGTAAATATTTTTGCTTTATAATTATAAAGCCCAACGGTGGTTAAGGCTATTAAATTGCCATTGGGTAACTTTTCTAATTTATTGATAAACAGTTTCGATTCATTAACATATTGTGAACTGTCTCTTACTATTTTTTGGTTTCTGATGATATTTAATTTTCCCCAACGGCTATAAGCAAAAATAGTTGGTGTATGATTTTCTAAAGTATCGAGTAGTATGTATGAAATCAATAAGTTTTTGCCATTTTGTGCACTCACATAGTTTTCTATTTTATGGTCTTTTAGTAAATTAATACCGTTTTCAAAAGTGCCAATAAATAAATCGCCTCGATTGTTTTTTGCTAGTGAGATAATAGAATTCGAATTTAAACCATCATTTGTTTGATAATTTTTAAAATGGTTGCCATCAAATTTGCTAACACCATTAGCCGTAGCAAACCACATGTAGCCATCTTTATCTTGAATGATA
>JAVHRJ010000010.1:0-1454 GCA_036171595.1 Bacteroidales bacterium | reverse complement strand
TGCAGGATACAAAAATAAGTCTCGAACGTATAAACGAAATACATCACAAAGAAGATGAAAATGTAAATAAAACTATTACAAATTTTAAAACTATCAATAAAGAAATTTCAATAAATAAATTATTATTTCAATATGAGGGGCCGCATTCAAAAAAAGTTTTAAACAACATTAATTTAAAAATTCCACAAGGCAAAGTAACCGCAATAGTTGGAGCCAGCGGGAGTGGAAAAACTACATTAGTTAAATTGTTATTACAATATTACAAACCTGTTGAAGGTGAAATTAAAATTGGCGAAACTGATTTACAGGTTTTTAATTCAACTTGGTGGCGAAATCAATGTGGAGCTGTAATGCAGGATGGTTTTATTTTTTCGGAATCTATTGCACGTAACATTGCAGTTTCAAATGAAGATATAGACAAAGAACGCCTCGCTTATGCAGCAAAAACAGCCAACATTCACGATTTCATAATGGAGTTACCATTAAAGTATAATACTGTAATTGGTGGCGAAGGACAAAATCTAAGTCAGGGACAAAAACAAAGAGTTTTAATTGCTCGTGCGGTATATAAAAATCCAGATTTTTTGTTTTTCGATGAGGCTACAAACGCTTTAGATGCAAATAACGAAAAAGCTATTGTAGAAAATTTACAGGAATTTTACAAAGGTAAAACTGTAATTGTGGTTGCGCACAGACTAAGTACTGTAAAAAATGCCGACCAGATAGTAGTTTTGAACGATGGAGTAATTTCAGAAATAGGTAATCATAAAGAGCTTACAGATAAAAGAGGTGCATATTTTGAACTTGTTAAAAATCAATTAGAACTCGGTAATTAATATGACAAAAGAATCTGATAATATTGAATTACGTAGTGAAAAAGTTAAAAATATAATTGGACAAATTCCACCAAGAATTATCCGTATTGGTATAATGTTAATATTTATTATTATAATTGTTATATTAACAGGTTCATATTTTTTTAAATACGAATATACCATAAAAACAACAGCGACTATTGTTCAAAAAAATGACACTACAAAAATTGAAATTAAAGTACCTGCAAACGAAATAGCAAAAATAAAAACAGGTCAAAAAGTTGTTTTAAATTTTGACAACATTTCAAATATCTACAACGAGCAATTGGAAACAGTAATACAAGTAATTCCTAAAAAATTACATATACAAGGAAATGAAGCTTATTATTTAGTTGAGCTAATAATAACAGACAGTTTGCAAACTGAAACTGGAAAAGTAATTTTGGTAAATGGCAAAATAAATGCAAATGCAGAAATTATAACAAATAAAATAAGTTTTTTTGACAAAATTACGGAACCATTCCAATCTATTTTTAACAAGAAATGACAATCCCCATCACACACGGACAGAATAAATTACGTTGGGTAATCGAGTAGCCCGCCGACAGGCGAAAATACCTGTCGGAGAGGCTCTCACAC
>JAVHRJ010000009.1:0-7451 GCA_036171595.1 Bacteroidales bacterium | reverse complement strand
GTTTTTTAATAATAAATATTTCTTTATTTTATTTTAGAAATTCGTTTTGTAATAATTTTTGTACCATTATCAATAGTTAACAAATAAACACCTGCATTGTTTCCAGAAAGGTTTAGTTTAGTATTATTTACTCCTGCTTGAATTTCTTGAGTAATAATTTTTTCGCCTAAAACATTATATACATTTACTGAAACTTTTGATTTTAAAACAGATGAGAACTCAACATTTACAAAATCGTTTGTTGGATTAGGATAAATAACAACTTCTTCTGCAATTTGTTTTACAGGTTCTATTGATGTTACAATAGGGTTATTCCATTTCCAAATACCACCATCAGAAGAACTTGTATTAAATCCACCAGCCCAGCCAGTATTAATATCATAAAAAGAAACTGTAGTATATTGAACCGAGCCAGTATCAATATCAAGAAACGTAGAACAATCATCTAAACTATAAGATGAGCCATAATTAGTTGTTGCAGAAGGCAAACTTGCACTTACATCAACCCAAGTTGAAGTAGTACCGGGAATATAAGCTAAATCGGGTGATTTAACAAAAAATCCGGTAGGAGTTACTGTAGTCCAAGTTGTACCACCATCAATTGTTTTCTTCATTCCTAAATAAGCATAAGGTGTAGCACTTTGAGTTCCTGTAACGATTCCATTAAGTGCATCTTTAAAAACAGGAGTTACAGTTGATGATGTTCCTAAACCTGTTGCAGAAACCGTCCAAGTTAGTCCTTTATCTGTTGATCTATAAATTCTTCCCTTTGTTGTGCCAAACCAAATGTTATTACCATTAGCATCGTACATATTAGTAATTCCAGTTTCACCACCTAAACAATTTGGTAAATTACCAACTGGCACTAATGTCCATGTTAAGCCACCATCTGAAGTTGTATAAACAACAAAGTCATTACCAGCAGGATCGCCCATAGTAACACCATCATTAACATTAAAGAAATGAACTAAATTTAACCAGCTAGTAGAATAATCAGGAGAATTTGCAGTTGACCAAGTTAATCCAGCATCTATTGTTTTAACAACTAATCCACCATTACCTGCCGTTGGAAACATTGCAGCATAACAAATTGTATCGTTAAAAGGGAAAATATTTGACACTCCGTAGCTTGCAGAATTGGTAAAATCTATTGTTCCTGGAGTCCATGTAATTCCACCATTTACGGTACGTGTAAATTCTCGAATATAAGCACCACTACCTGAGCCATCGTATGCCTTAGCCCAAACACTATAAGGATTTATAATACAAATTTGATCAATTCCTCTTGATGCTGTAGCAAAACCAGAGTTTTGTTTAATCCAAGCAGAAGGTGTTCCACCAACATTAATATATAAACTTCTAACTTTTGTATCGGTTCCATTGCTATTTGTTACAGTAAGTGAAACCTGATAAACTCCACCTGTGTTATATGTTATAGCTGGTGGCGTTTGCAATGTTGATGTTGAAGGAGTACCACCATCAAAAACCCAACTATAAGTTGTTGGACTATTAGTTGAATTATTTGTAAAATTAACTGTTCCACCAATAGGAGGAGTAGTATTATCGGCAACAAAATCGGCAATAGGTGCAGATGAAGGTGGAGTAATTCTAACAATAGCAGCATTATCTAAATTAAATGAATTTCCACTAGGATTTAAACTTCCAATTGCGTAATAACCATTTGATGAACCCGACCAACCCCAATTAAAATGAAATTTACTATTAGCGTCGTAACCATCACAAACAAAAGCGTGTCCAGCACTACCATCGGTTCCAGAATAATAAACTGGACGCGAAGCATCTAATTCACCTTTTAACATTGCAATCCAATTAGCATTTGTAAACTCAGCTAAAAACTTAATTTCGGCAGTTGGCGAATAATTAAAATGACTAATTAATGCTTCTGGTACTGCTCCTGAATAAGCACCCGAACCACTTGTTGCATATGTCATATTTACAGCAACACCAGCATGATACATTAAAGTAGCTACAGCAGAATTTGCAGAGTTCACACTATTTGGCATTGAACCCCAATTGTAAGTTGTATTAGCATAATCGGCTGTTTGTGAACCATAAGTTGGATCGGTATATGTATGTGTACCTAAGCCTGTTGTTGGATAATTCCATTTTTTCATAATTTGTGCCATAGCAGTTGCAACACAACCGGTATAAACATGGCCACAAGTCCATGATGCACCTGCATCGGCTGGGCATTGTGCATTATAATAACAACCCTGATCCCAAGTTGTTGTACAAAGTGGGGTAACAATTTGAGTTGATTTTTCAAACATATTATTTTGAATCTTACTCCATTCTTTAGAAGTTTCTTTATTGCTAAATTTTTGATCAACAATAAATTTAATTTGATTGCTATATGAATCAAACCATATTTTAGCGTTTTCTGGAATATTGTTTTTATCAAACGCATCGGTTGTTGAATAGCCAAGTATTGGAGTAACCGCATCGTCGGCTGAAACAATAACATATCCTTTTGTTTCATAAACAAACACATAAAATGTGTTCAATCCGTTTTTCTGATAAGTTAAAACATCAGAAATTGCAACATTACTTTTAGAAGAGTAATGAGAGTAAAAGTTATTGGCAACGCTTTTAGCAGATTCAAGCGTAACCGGTGATGCAAATAGTCCAAAACTAAATGCCACCAACAATAATAAAATAGAAAGTTTTTTCATGTTAAAATTTTTAATGGTTACAATACATCAAAGATAAATATATTTCGAAATAATTGATAAATTAATAAAAATTATTTAAACCTCTTAACTATTAGTGCAGAATTAGTTCCTCCAAACCCAAAAGAGTTAGAAAGAAACGCATTAATTTTATGATTAATAGTTGTTTTGGCGATATTTAATTTTTTAGTTATTTCGTCAGGTTCTTCTAAATTAATATTAGGGGCAATAAAATCATTTTGCATCATTAGCGTTGAATAAATTATTTCGCTAGCACCAGCCATCCACATTTCGTGCCCTGTCATTGATTTTGTTGAACTAACATAAGGTTTTGTTTTGCCAAATACTGCATCAATAGCACTTGCTTCGTTCATATCACCAATTTGAGTTGATGTAGCATGAGCATTTATATAATCAATTGCATCGGGCGATAGATTTGCTTCTTTTAATGAATTTTGAATAGCTCTAATTGGTCCATTTACATCGGGCACCGAAATGTGAACTCCATCAGATGAAAATCCATATCCAATAATTTCGGCTAATATTGGGGCACCACGTTTTACAGCACTTTCATAATCTTCAATTATTACCGTTGCCGCACCACCACTTGGAATAAGTCCATCGCGATTTTTATCAAATGGACGAGATGCTTTTGTAGGTTCATTTTCGCGTTTTGAAAAAGCTCCCAACCCATCGAAACTACCAACACAAAAAAGGTTAACTTCTTGAGCACCACCACAAATTACTCTATCTTGATATCCATGTTTTATTAAAAAATATCCCATTCCAATTGCATGCGAACCACTTGCACAAGCACCACTTATTGTAAAATTAACCCCTTTAAGTTTAAATATTACAGCCAAATTCATGGTTACCGAAGAATTCATTGATTGAAATACAGAACCTGAACCAACTAAAAGTGTGTCGTGTTTTTCGCGAATAATATCAATGGCGTTAATTACTGGAACTGATGAGCTGTCGTTTCCAAACAAAACTCCAACCTCATTTTTATCAATAAAATCTTGACTCATTTTTGCATTTTTCAAAGCTTCGACTGTAGAAATATATGCATATTCAGCTTGTTCGGGCATGCTAACTCTTGCTCTGCGATCGAGTACTCCTTTTAATTGTGGGCGTTCAACAAAACCAGTTAATCCCGATTGATATCCATATTTTTTTCTTTCCAAATCGAGAATAATACCACTTCGACCATGATAAAGTGAATCTTTAACTTCATCAAGATTTTTACCAATTGTTGAATAAATTCCCATTCCTGTTATAACAACGCGTCTCATAATTTACTGTTTTATAAAATAAATCTCACATAAAAAAAACAAAAAAATTAATTATTAAAGATTTCAAATTAACCAATATACATTTTTATTATACTAATTTTAATTAAGTATATAAACCCCCATTAATAGAAATAACCTCGCCAGTAATATAAGATGAATTTTCGGAGGCTAAAAATCCAGCTAGTTCAGCAACTTCTTCGGGCGTTCCAAAACGATTAAGTGGAATCATTGATTTAAGTTGTTGTTGATCTAAATCGGCTGTCATGTCGGTGCTTATAAAGCCAGGAGCAATAGCATTTACAGTTATTTTCTTTTTACCAACTTCTTGTGCCAAAGCTTTTGTAGCAGCAATAACAGCACCTTTTGCGGCGGAATAATTTACCTGACCGGGCAATCCTTTTAATCCCGAAAGAGAAACAATATTAATAATTCTACCAAATTTGTTTACAATCATATTTTTAATTAAAAAACGAGTAGTGTAAAAAAATCCATTCAAATTTGTATTAATAACATCATTCCACATATTATTTTCCATCCAAATAATAAGAGCATCTTTTCTAATTCCTGCATTATTTACAAGAACAGAAATATATTTTTCGGGGTTTGATAATTGCCATTTTTCAAGAGCATTTTCTACCTCAACAGAATTTCCAACATCAAACTTTAATAACTCCCCAGCCCCTCCGGAATTATTTATTATTTCTAAAGTTTTTAAAGCTTCATTTTCGTTTTTTTGAAAATTTACCAATACATAAAATCCAGTTGAAGCTAATTTTGCACAAATTGCTCTGCCAATACCTCTTGAACCGCCTGTTACTAATGCAATTTTCATATATAAATTTTATTTTGGGCTTAATAAATATTATGCAAATTTATTATTTTTTTCAAAACGATTACATCAATTATTTTGGTACAAAACAAAAATTGACGAAAATGAAAACTCATAATCGTCAATTTCTTTAATTTTCTGATATCTTAATATCTGTAATGATCGGCTTTATACGGACCTTCAACAGGAACACTAATATAATCGGCTTGTTCTTTTGTGAGTTTTGTTAGTTTTACTCCAACATGCTCAAGGTGAAGACGTGCAACCTCTTCGTCTAAATATTTTGGAAGACGATAAACACCTATTTCGTACTTATTTTTGTATAAATCAATTTGAGCCAAAGTTTGATTTGTAAATGAATTACTCATAACAAAAGATGGATGACCTGTAGCACAACCTAAATTAACTAAACGACCTTCGGCTAGTAAAATAATTGAGTGTCCATCTGCAAAAACATATTGGTCAACCTGTGGTTTCACGTTAACCTTTTTAATTCCAGGTAATGCTTCTAATTGTGAAACCTGAATTTCGTTATCAAAATGTCCGATATTACAAACAATAGATTCGTTTCTCATTTTTTGCATGTCTGAAGCTTTAATAATATCGCGGTTACCAGTTGTTGTAACGTAAATATTTCCTTCTGATAAAGCATCTTCTAAAGTTGTAACTTCAAACCCTTCCATTGAAGCTTGTAATGCACAAATTGGATCAATTTCAGTTACAATAACTCTTGCTCCATAACTACGCATTGATTTGGCACAACCTTTACCAACATCGCCATAACCACAAACTACAACAACTTTACCAGCCAACATTATATCGGTAGCACGTTTAATACCATCTGCCAACGATTCGCGACAGCCATATAAATTATCGAATTTTGATTTTGTTACAGAATCATTTACATTTATTGCTGGAAAAAGCAATTCGCCTTTTTCGAACATTTGATATAAACGATGAACACCCGTAGTAGTCTCTTCAGAAACACCTTTTATATCTTTTGAAAGCTGGCTAAAATAATTTTTATTGCTTTCAAGTGCCTCTGAAATAGTTTTTTTTATAATTTCTTCTTCGTGAGTAGATGAAGCAGACTTTAAAAATTCGGGGTTTTTTTCTGCTTTTTTGCCCCAATGTATTACTAAAGTAGCATCGCCACCATCATCAACAATTGAAGTTGGTCCTTGTCCGTTTGGAAATGATAATGCTTGCATTGTACACCACCAATATTCTTCTAATGTTTCGCCTTTCCATGCAAAAACTGGAACTCCAGTAGCAGCAATTGCGGCTGCGGCATGATCTTGTGTAGAAAAAATATTACAGCTTGCCCAACGAACTTCTGCTCCAAGTTCAACGAGTGTTTCGATAAGAACAGCTGTTTGAATTGTCATGTGTAACGAACCCGTTATTCTTGTACCTTTTAATGGTTTTACTTGTCCATATTTTTTACGTAAAGACATAAGCCCAGGCATTTCGGTTTCGGCAAGTTTAATTTCTTTACGCCCCCAATCGGCTAAGGACATATCTTTTACTTTATAATTTAAAGTCTCTGTCATTGTATTACTCATATTTAATAATTTTTTACAAAGATAATTAAAATATAATTTTTAAAAATTTATATTTTAGTAACTACTCACCCGATTTAATATGTTAAAATACAAGCACATGCCACATATTACACTAATTTCCGAAGATTAAAATAAATTCATTTTGTTCAATTTTCACTAATAAAACTAACTTTGGTAGTTTTAAATCTGTGTTAATTTGTGGAAAAAATTAATATTTATGGGCTGAGTAGTTATATATTAAAATAACCTTTTTTGAAAAAAATATATCTTTAATAAAAATTTGTAGCACTATGATTATTCCTAAAATAATAGAATCAATAATTACTCCTCCACCATATCATTGGGTTGGTAACGGATTTAAAGTAAACAGTATTTTTCCCGAAGGAATAAAATCGGAAAATAGAATGTCGCCATTTTTTTTGCTTGATTATAATGCAAAAGTTGAGTTCCCTCCTAGTGAAAAGCCAAAAAGCGTTGGAGTTCACCCACACAGAGGGTTTGAAACTGTAACAATTGCATATAAAGGTAAAGTTGAACATCACGATAGCAAAGGGAATCATGGCATTATCGGCGAAGGAGATGTACAATGGATGACGGCTGGTTCTGGTATTTTACATAAAGAATATCACGAAAAAGAATTCAGTAAAAAAGGCGGAATATTTCAAATGGTGCAATTATGGGTTAACTTACCTGCTAAATTTAAAATGACAACACCAAAATATCAGCCAATATTATACAACAATTTCGGTAAGTACAATTTGCCCAATAATAATGGCATTGTGAATGTAATTGCAGGAAGTTATAACAATATAACTGGACCAGCTTTTACATTTTCACCAATTAACGTTTATGATATAAAATTGAATAAATCTGCAAATTTTAAAATTGAATTACCCGAAAATTACAATAGTGGAATTTTAATGATTGAAGGTAATTCAATAATTAACGAGCAAAATGTAAATGAAAACAATTTTGTTTTATTTAAAAACTCAGGAACAGAAATTTCATTAACTGCAATAACAAATTGCACATTTTTAGTTTTAAATGGCGAACCAATAAATGAACCAATAGT
>JAVHRJ010000008.1:0-1455 GCA_036171595.1 Bacteroidales bacterium | reverse complement strand
GTTGTTGCACCTATTAAATATATAGCATTATTAAATAATGCTATAGAAGGGTTATTATCATTTTTATTTCCACCTACATAAGTACTCCAAACTAAGGTTCCTGAATAATCGAATTTTGCGAGAAAACAATCGTCACCACCCTGTGGTCCATCACCTCCACCAACTATTGGTAAATTTGGTGAATTTGTATATCCAGTACAATAAATGTAATTACCTTCATTAATTACAATATCAGAGATATATGTATTATTGCTATTGTTTAAAGTTTCAGTAAAGTACGTTGCCCATATTAGCTGGCAATTAGTTTTTGCGAAACGTAATAAATAACCATTATTCCAACCGTTTGATACATCTTGATAAAAAGTTGTACCGCCCGGATTTACAGTTGGAAAATTATCGCTCCCAGTAATTCCAACGACATAAATAAAATTGTTATCACCTTTAATAATAATTTTATCCTGAACATCATCGCCAGTACCACCATAATATGTAGTGTAAAGAAGTTGTTCGTTTAAAGCGTCGAATTTTAATATTAATATATCTGTTGAACCAACATAAGATTGAATATAAGAACCCCCATCTATTGGAAAAGTAGGAAAATAATTATTAGAAGTACCACCAGCAATAAAAACATTATTATTATCGCTATATACACTATACATTCTGTCGAAAGAACTGCCACCTGCATAGGTTGACCAAAAAACCTGCGGGTCAATTGTTAAAGGCAAATTATTGTTTATCGAAGACAAATCAATTGAAATATAATTATCTTTAATGAGCCATTTGCTATCAACTTTTTGATTGTTTTGAAATAAAACCGGTGGAACTTCTTTTATTTCCCCAAAAGAATTTTTTATTATTAAATTTCCTTCATTATCAATAAAAGGTTTTTCTTGTCCGCTATATTCAATTTTAATTTGGTGTGGGTCGGCATTTTCGTGTACATAAAAATCGTATTTCAAATTATTTTCTTTATCGTAATATAAAATCCAATCTATTCCTTTGTAAACATCTTTTACAATTATTTTTTTAAAAGTATTTACATTTAAAATTCCATTGGGGCAATGGCTTAAATAAAAATTTTCGAAATATTGAGTTTTCTCGTTTGCTTCAATTATTGCATTTGGGTTTGCTCCAATTAGTTTAAGTTTTATTGTGTTTGTTTCAATTTTTTCGATATTTGAAGGGCTAAATTCATCTTCGGGATTTTGAAAATCTCCTTTTTTGTAAATTGGTTTCTCAAAAACATAATATATCTCATTATTAGCGAAATATAAATTAAGATTTTTTGTTTTCGAATAGTATTTAACAAAAGGAACAGGTTTTAAATCAGTTGAGAGAAGCTGCCCTTTGTTTTCAACAAAAATTAAATTTCTTTTGGCAACTGCTTCATCAGTTTGGCTTGCACGTATAAAATTAGATGTAAATATAAATAATACAATTAAAGCAAATGTT
>JAVHRJ010000007.1:0-1456 GCA_036171595.1 Bacteroidales bacterium | reverse complement strand
GTTTCAAAAGTATCTTCCCAGTCTTTATGCGATCTATAAACTGCTTCTTCGGCTTTTTTTCGTTCAGTTATATCAGTAGTAATTCCTCTAATTTTGGTAATTCTATATTGATCATCACGAATTATTACCATTGTTATTTTTCCATTAACAATTTTTTTGTCTTTTCTTACTAAATCAACTTCAATTTCAATTTTATTTCTTAGTTTATCATATTCTTTTTTCATTAAATTTATCATCGCTTGTTGAAATTCATCTTTAATAAATTTTGCCGATTCAGGAGTCAAATACTCATCAATAGTCATATTTCTATGCTCTTTTACGGTATAACCCAAAAATTTAGTTATTGATTCGGTTTCAAATTCAATTTCTAAATCGCCATTCATTATCCACAAAACATCGTCGGTGTTTTCAACAATAAATTGATATTTTTTTTCACTCTCTTCTAATTCTTTTGTTTTTTCAGCTGTTTTAATACGTTCATTATCAAAACTTTTTTTAATTAAAATTGTAAATATTCCAAAAAATGAAATAGCCATAATAAAGCTTGTCCACATATCAAAAAATTGAACTTCTTTGTTTTTATAAGGAATTATGAATGAAGGAAAGTATATTTGAATAATTACAATTAATACTGGAATTGAAATAATGAAAAAAAATGTAGTCCAATATTTTTTTCTGGAACTACAATAAATTAATGCAAAAATTGCGATATAAATAAAGTTAGATGTTGAACCTTCAATTCCTTGAATTGTAAACCAATTGTATAACAATAAAAAAATAGTTGTAAGTTGAAATGGAATTTCTAATTGTTTGGTAATTTTTTTTATTGACGAAAAATAAAATAGTATAGAATATACAATTCCACCAAAACCTATCAGAAAATTTAAAATTATAGGGAAATTATTAAAAATATTAATTGTAAATGCACTAAAACAAATTAAAGCACCAAAAAACATTAAAATATTTGTTAATTTGTTTTCTAGGGTTAACTCGTCATTATTAAATAGTAAGAGATTAATTTTTTTTAATATTATTTTCATTATGTTAGCTTAATTATTCTGCATTGTGTTACTTTTTAATATTTATTCATTTATATAAACAAATTTTAATTATTTTACTAGTGCAGGTATCGATTCTTTTTTTTGCATAATGTTAAAAGCTAAAATAATATCGTGCGAACCACTATTATATTTTCTGAATTTTGAAAATACAAAATCGTAAGAATATGCAATTGTAAAAAGCTTTTTAATTTTAACTCCTGCTAATAATACTATAGCATCATTTGTTCTAAAATGTAATCCTGCGGTAAATTTGTCTTGAAATTCTACTTTTGCTCCTAGGTCTATAATTAAAGGTGTTCCAAATGCACCACCAACCAAAAACGATGGTTGAAGTTTTATGCCTTCATTCAAATCAATGTTATAACCACTTGTAATATAAAAATGATTTGCAAGAT
>JAVHRJ010000006.1:3852-7466 GCA_036171595.1 Bacteroidales bacterium | reverse complement strand
GAAAGTACCAATTCTTTAGTTTCCTGTAATGATAAACGTTTCGTGTTTTCGGAAGTATATCCTTCTTTTGAAAATTCTACTGTTTTCCCTTCTGAAAAATATTTATCATAATCTATTTGCTCTAAATTTTTAACCCTGTAATAAAGATCATAACTTTCTGCTTTAAGCAGTTCTTCTTGTGTTACCAATGTTTCGTGCATTTTTTCTCCTTCGCGTATTCCAATAACTTTTGTTCCATGCTTATGGTTAAATATTTCGACCATTGCATCGGCAAGATCTCGTACGGTTGATGCAGGAGATTTACGGACTAAAATATCGCCATTTTCTCCGTTTGCTAGTGCAAAAAACACAAGATCAATTGCAACAGGTAACGGCAATAAATAACGTGTCATATCTGGGTGTGTCATTGTTAGTGGTAATCCTTTTTTAATTAAATCAATAAAATAAGGAATTACTGAACCACGAGAATACATAACATTCCCATAACGAACACCACAAAAAACAGTTCCTGCTTTACGTGAACGTGCTTTTGCCAACATTAGTTTTTCCATCATCGCTTTTGAAATTCCCATGGCATTGATAGGATATACTGCTTTATCGGTACTCAGAACAACCATTTTTTTAACACCATTTGCTTCTGCGGCATCTAATACATTTTCTGCTCCAATAATATTTGTTCTAACCGCTTCATAAGGAAAAAATTCACAACTTGGCACTTGCTTTAAAGCGGCGGCATGGAACACATAATCGACACCTTGCATGGCTGAAAAAATCGTACTCCGGTCTCTCACATCGCCAATAATAAATTTCAGATTTAGATTTTTATACAGATTCCGCATGTCGAACTGTTTCTTCTCATCGCGACTAAAAATTATTATTTCTTTCGGATGAAATTCTTCTAAAAGACGTTTTACTACTTGATGACCAAAAGATCCTGTACCACCTGTAACTAGGATTGTACTGTTTTCAAAAATTTTATTCATAGTTTATATTTTGCTTATAATAATAAAGGATATATTTTTATTCTTTTAGAAATAAATTCAATAATTTACCACCCTGATTTCTGTACTGTTTTCGTATACTTCGTCAAATATTTTTTCTGCTATTTTTTCTTTGATCCCGGTCTGTTTTGAAACCTCCATAATGTCTTTTTTGCTTGGATTGCCCTGACCATTTATCGTTGTTGAGTGATTCCCATTAATTCCATAACTAGGCGTTAAATCATAGGCAGGGGCAAATTCCCAATGGTCGTTTTTAAATATGAATGAAAAGTTTTTAGCATGATCGTCTTTATTCCCGGCAAGAACATTAAATATCATAAGCCGAAAAGCTTTTTTTACTTCCTCTATATTTTGCGTTAACGCCCAAGTTGCTTTTATCAATTCTGTGTAATCGAGTGATGGCAATCTATAATCAGCATAAAGCAAACCTGCAGCAGAGTGAATATGAAAACGGTTATTTCTATTTTTATCGAATCGTTTTACGCCAAAATATTTCTTTTCAAATAATTTTGTTTCAGGCATTTCAACGCCGCACTTCTTTGCAATCACCGAATAATTATATTCAATTTTTCCTATTTTAGAAGAATCATATGAAGATGGAAATTTTACAATCCATGATTCGTTATCCACTGTAATCAATACTTTTGGTCGAGCCCCACCTGAAGAACCATTTTTATTGAGTAAAAGTTCTAAAGAATCAGAATCCTGCTCTTTTAATATTTTTGAAACTTCTGTTGCATAATAATTTAGATCATCATTATCGGAAACCGAATCAAAGCCATTATCAGGCTTATAGCATAATGCTCCCATGCCATTTTTCCCCACAATGCTTAACCGATCAAGTACGGTAAGCGACCTTGGATTTACACCGTTCTTTAACAAGAAACGATCAACCAATAGATTTCCCCACCCGTCGGGCAAACTATCGCCAAATACGCCAAAAAGCCCATTGAGCGGAATTTGTTTTGCTGTAAATACACCTGATTGTAATGGAAGATAAAACGGAGAAATTGAATAACCTGTGTTTAACCAGTTGGCATCATATTCAAACACAGCCCGATTTTCGGGAGTTATTGCCATTTGCCCAACCAATGTGTCATTTATTGTTATCTGTATTTTAGCAACAGATTTAAACATTGCTCCTTCCCCGTTTTCTTTTAAACGTTTGCTTTTGTTTTACTACTTCATCAATGTTTTGATAGGACATAGCAGAAAATAAATTCAAAAATTCTTCGGTTGATTGAAGCACAATTGCAATAAGCAAAAGATTGTGCAGCGATATTTCATATTGGTTCTCAAACCTTTTTAAAGAGCCTAAACTAACTCCTGTTTTAGCCGCCAAGGCCTGTTGAGATAAATTTAACATCAATCGTTTTTCACGAACACGCATGGCAATTTGTTTTGCTATTGCAGTTGGACTAAAAACGTCTAAGTCATAATAATTATCGGATAATATTTTAGCCATTATAAGATAAATATGTGTTTTAGAGATAAGATATTAGTCGTTAATCGGGAATTTGAATAAAATAACCATGAGACTCCATGTCTATCGGCAGCCAGTAGCCTCGAGTAATTCTTTATTTTAAATTTTTTCTATTAATTCATTCCATTTTTGTTTTGCAAGATCGAGACAATACCGCCTTTTTGCGTCTTTATAATTTATTTTACCCATAAGCTGAACAATTTCAGGATTTTCTGCCAAAAAATTAATTCTATTTTTTAAAGCTTCTTTATCTCCCGGATTAATAAAATAACCATGTTTTCCATCTTCAATCATCTCGGGTATTGCACCTACCGGTGTAGTAATAATTGCGAGACTATGCGCCATTGCTTCGATTACAGATACAGGAAAAATTTCTGTGTAACTTGGTAAGACAAATATATGCGATTGCTTAAATATTTCTGTTTTTTGCTCTCCATAAACCGGTCCGTAAAAAATAATCTGACCTGCTTGAATAAAATCTTTAAATTTCTCTTCAAAAAAACTTTTTTCTTTGTTGTTTATCTCTCCACAAATATTAAAAACAATATTGTGATTTGTTGCGCAAATATGCGGTATGATATCTGCAAGATCGTAAAATCCTTTAAGTTTTGACAAACGACCAACAAATAAAACATGAAATTTTTCTGCTTGTTTTATTTTACAATTATTCTCAGCAAAAGAGTCTGTAAAATTTTCTATTACTACAGTTTTCTTGCTGTTTTTATTATTTAATACGGTTTGAAATTGTTGCTCAATGCCTTTTGATAACAGCACAACTGCATCTGCTTTTTTAAAAAGAACATTAATGTAGAACCGACCAACGAAACACTTCTGAAGAAACCTGCTATTTAAAGGATATACACCGTGAAAATGAACTACTGTTTTTGATTTTGAAAAAACCCTTATAATTCTTAAAAAAAATATATCTCTTAAAGAACTTATATCTCCACTGGTTTCAAGAATGCTTAATTTCGGGTTATTGTATCTAATTTTTACAATAACATTCATTGTTTGCAAATACCATTTAATAACCTTGTTTCTATTGCGCCCTATTTCGCTTAAATTTACATTGGCAGAATCTTTCAGAATATGGTTCATTAACGATTCTGTTATAATCGCAATTCCCCCCA
>JAVHRJ010000006.1:0-3752 GCA_036171595.1 Bacteroidales bacterium | reverse complement strand
TTCTAACGGTGTATCCTTATCATAACCGGAAACATAGAAAGCACCAAGGCCACTAAAATAAGGTGTGCCAAAACCAACACCTAGGTAATGCGTTTTTGTTAATGTGTTTAAATTATCTTGCCAAAACAACACCCGGCCTCCCACGTTTTCGTCATATTCTTGTAATAGTTTTACATGGGTAAATCCATAATACCCCAGTGAAGCAACTATGCCTAAAAACAAAAATTTAAATTTCAGTGCCATTTTAAAAAACACTTTTTCTTTATCTAAAATAAATAATGTTAAAACAATAATTGCTAATCTATTTGTTGAATTATTATAACCCAAGTATAATATACTAAGCATTAAGAAATAAAAAAGACCTACTATTTTATTTTTTGAATAAATATAATATATACAAAATGGCATTAAAGTGCTTCCAAGCCTACTTTCAGAAAAAGCTAAATACTGGGATACTATCAAAAAAGGAATTATGTAAAAAATAATTTTTTAATCAGATATAAATTTATCAATGTGTTTATTAATAGATACAAAAAGTGAAAAACCAATAAATGAATAAAAAATGAAATAGGAATGCCTGGGTATATAATCTTTCAATAATTCAAACCCATCTATTTCATAAACTTTGATATAATTAAGAAATGAAATAACTATAAAAAAATATCCAATGATTAAAAAGTATTTTAAAATTTTTATCGACTGTAGTCTTGCTTTAAATTCAGAATTGTATTTAGAAAATACTTTTCGATTTTTTATAACATAAATAAATGAAAAAAGAAAAAGAAAATCTAAAAAATAAATTGGACCAATTCTTAATTTAAGGATTGAAGTATAAAGTGCAACGATCAAGTAAATAATAAGAACAAATCTGTAGAAGAACATTTAAGGAAGATAAAAGTCAAAAGATAAAAGATAAAAGATAAAAGTTAAAAGTCAAAAGTCAAAAGTCAAAAGTCAAAAGATAAAAGTGAAATTATGATGATGTGATTTCATCAAATACTTTTTTCATTTTGCTTTGAAAAATGTCAATTGTATAGTTTTGACTAAATTTATTAAAACCCATAGTTCCCATCGAAATTCGTAAGTCTCGTTCAAGAATTAGTTTTTCAATATTTGCCGATAGTTCCACTGAATCATTTTGCTTAATCAATATTCCTGTCGCACCATTGTCTATAATTTCAGGAATTGCTCCTTCATAAGTTGAAATAATAGGCAAGCCAAATTGCATGGCCTCAAGTAATACCAAAGGGAATGCATCATCAAGAGTCGGATGAACAAATATATGACATTCTTTCAGAAATTTATATTTATCATCTCCGTACTTTGGGCCATGAAATTGCACCCATTTACTTAAATTGTTTTGTATGATGTAGTTTTCAATCTCTGTTTTGTATAAGGAATCATAAAAGCCACCAACAACATGGACAACAAAATTTAGATTTTTCTTGCTTAATAATAAGATTGCATCAAGTAACACCTGAATTCCTTTTGAAAGAATAACATGTGAAAGAAATAAAATTTTAACCACCTCATCATTATGCTTTGAAAAATCAATATTTGCATTTTTATTTACAATACCATTTTCCACCACTTTGCAATTACAATTCTTTACATTTAGTGGATTTATTTCCCGGTTTAATAATCCATTTGATAAATGAATGATATTGCTGTTTCTAAAAGTAAATCTATACAGAAATAAATCGAATCTATTTTTTGCCTTTAAATCAATCCCTTTCCCATGCAAGTGGTAAATCGGAGTAACACCAAATATTTTAATACATAAAACAAAAAGAAAATCCCGGTAAAAAACTTTTCCTGTCGGGAATAAACTGAAATAAATAATTTTTGGACGGAATATTAAAAACACCAGACATAATTTTATGATAATTTTTATAAGTCTGAATATTTTGATAAGTGATAATTTGCTTGCTTCACTTGCTGAATTTGAAAATCTTATCTCAACAAGTTTTTTATGTATATCTGCATTAATCAAATCGCTTTCATATACAATTTTATTTATTGCTGAAACGCCGTGCAAGGGAGGTGGTAGTTGAATAAAATATAATACCTTGGTTTTATTTTGCAACACATCATTAATTATTTCAACAAATTTCGTAGCGGCAATTGCACTATTAAACTTTTCTTTTATTTTTTGTAAATTATTTTTGCCTATTTGAATACATAATTCTTTTTGATTTGCTAAAAAAATAATCTTATTCGATATATCTTCAATATTTCCCTGCTCAACAAGAAAACCATTTTCATGCTCAGTTATGAATGTTTCAACAACCCCGACTTTTGTTGTGATTACCGGTATTCCTTGAGCCATCGCTTCGAGCAATGCAATTGGGAAAATTTCTTTATAACTGGGAAGTATTAATACATTAGCCTCTGAAAATATTTTTTTTTTATTTTCCCCATCAATTGGCCCATGTAGATGAACAATACCACATTTTATAAATTCTTCCAGAATATCATTACAATCATCTAAATTTTCTTTCGGATTTCTTGTTCCACAAAAATGAAAATGGATATTCTTATTTTCTTTATGAACATTGGGAACTGCTTTTATTATATCGACAAAACCTTTTAAACGACTTAAACGTCCAACAAATAAAACATTAAACTCATGAGAATTATTTTTCTCTCTTAAATGGTACTCGCCAGAATTTACAAAATTCT
The DNA here is from genome assembly GCA_036171595.1 of Bacteroidales bacterium. Classification (GTDB taxonomy): domain Bacteria; phylum Bacteroidota; class Bacteroidia; order Bacteroidales; family GWA2-32-17; genus GWA2-32-17. The sequence continues at coordinate 1,070 of JAVHRJ010000006.1, read as the reverse complement.
CTATTACCCTTGCTTTTTTCTTGTTCTTCGTAGTGATGAACGATATAAAATCTTCTTTTATTTTTTCTGATAGAAATACTATTATTTGGGCTTGATTAAATATAATATTTATAATAAATTTATCTGAAAAGGGTCTCTTAATATTTTTCCGAAAAGGAAAATTTGCTTTGTCATTATACAACGCACCATGAAAATGCAATACAATTTTTGTTTTTGTAAACAGTCTTATAAAAAACATAATCAGAAATTCACGAAAACAACTTTTGTCTCCACTCATCTGAACAATTGCAACCTGAATCTTTTTTCTAATGATTAATTGGAATAAATCAAAAAGAATCAAAATATTTCTAAAAAGCGCTAGCTTTTTTCTTTTATGAATATCAAATGGTATTAACTCATAAATTCCGGAAAGTGAAGAATGAAAAAGGGTTTCTGTAATGCTGGCAATTCCCCCAAGAGAAGGTGAAAAAGGACCCACTAATAATACTCTTTTTCTGGTATTGGAACTCATTATAAAATTACCCCGCTAATCTTTAAAAACCGAAACGTCTTTAAACTTATAATTATAAATTACCCGGTGCGAAACAGTGATTGCCAACGAACAAAAAATTAAATATGAAATAAATACACGTGGACTTTCCAGTCCCACATTAAATGTAATATTTAATAACCCCAAAATAAATGCCATTAATAAACAGTCTAATAAAACAAACAAATGTTTTTGATTATTTAGTTTTGCGATTTTCATTGCCTTTCGTATTTCAACAAATAAAATTCCATTAAAGCACAAAAAACAAATACCACCCACTAAGCCCATTCGATAAAAAACATTTACTATTGAATTATGTTGACCTGTAACATACAGAGTATCCCCAAGTTCATCTGCATCTATTTTACCTTCATAAACATAAAATGCATGTGGGTTACTGAAATACGGAGTACCAAAACCAACTCCGATATAATTTGTTTTTTTTAATGTTTCCACATTATCTGCCCAAAACCTTAATCTACCGGCAGTATTTCCATCAAACATTTGAAGTTGTTGTAGATAATTATTATACATAACAAAT
>JAVHRJ010000005.1:0-7474 GCA_036171595.1 Bacteroidales bacterium | reverse complement strand
ACCCATTAACGTTTTATCAATATTTAAGTTTGTTTCAATTCCCATTTCGTCGCACATAACAACAAGGTCTTCGGTGGGTACAAGTCCAGTAATTGATGGGTCGGCATAATAATATTCGCCAGTGCCAGCAACTGGAACTCCATCAACAAAATTTGCAGGTTGCCCACCAATTCCACCAATAGAACTTTCGTAGTTTGTCATTCCTGCTTGCAAAGCAGCTAATATATTAGCTAATCCCCACCCGCGAGTTGTATGAAAGTGAACAATATGTTTATCTGGTTTCTGAAATTTATCAAGTAACATCGAAAAGTATTTATAAATTCTATCTGGTGAAGCACTTCCATCATGGTCGGCATGTTCAACATCACTTGCTCCAATATCGAACCATCTTTTTGTAAAATCAATAGCTTTAGACATTTCTGTAGGACCTTCAATTGGGCATCCCCAAATTGTACTAACTGTGCCGTTTACTTTTATACCTGCATCATTAGCTTTTTTGATATATTTCTCGGCCATTTTCCAATAATCAGAAAGAGGTAATCCGCTATTTTTATAGTGATGCGATTCGCTTGTTGAAACCATTAATAAAATTCTATCAGGCCCAAACCCTTCTTTTTTAGCTTCAATAGCTCGTTCAATTGCTTTTTCGCGAATAGTTACACAAGTTAAACTTACATCATTTATAAGATGTGCTATTTTTTTGCTTGCCCTTAAACTTTTCATTAAAATGTCGGCATCTTTAAATTGTGGCATTCCTATTGGGTTACCGAAATTTGTTACCTCAATATGTTTAAAGCCTGATATAATTAGTTGTTCTGCCAACCACAACTTTGCTTCGGTTGGAATAAACTTTTCTTCGTGTTGAAATCCGTCCCGAACTGTGATGTCGCCTATTGTTATTTTTTTTGGATATTTCATAAAATTTCAATTAAATTTAAAGCTAAATTACAAAAAAATCAATTCAATTTCTATTTTTTAAAATTGAAATAAATATATTTTCAAAACCCGTATCGGGCGATGGTGCTTGCGTTAATACAATTTTCCCGTAAGGGTCAATTAAAATGTACGAAGGTAAGGCTTTAATGTTATATAGTTTTAAAATCTGTTTTGTGTTTTCGGGAGTTAAAAATTGCCATTTATAATTGTTTTTTGTGCAAAATTCTCGTGTCTTTGCAATAGTGCTATTGCATGTTATTGTTACAATTTCAAGATCTTTAAAATATTTTTCTGAAATTGATTTTAGTAAACTTGTGTTGTTAGGGAACGAATAGCTTCTTATATCTTCAAAGTTTACATATAAATACTTGCCTCTTAAATCGGAAAGACTTATTTTAACGCTATCTTGGTTTAACAATGAAAATGATGGTGCTTGAGTTCCAGAGAGCATAATTTTTACTTTTTTCTGAATATGTTTTGCAATTTGTTTTAATTCAATTGTTTTTGCACAAATTGTCATCGAATCTAAAGTCATTAATAATTGTTTTTGAGGAAAAGACATATACCCAATATTGCCATTGTCGTAAAAAGCATCGTTTAATCCTTTTAAAATTATTAAATCAATTAATGTGTCGTTTGAAAGTGCTGGATTGTTTTTTAACGTTTTTCTTATTGCATTCGGACTTTTAGCTTTTGCAATATCTTCAAACAAATTACTTCCCCATGATTTTGTTACCGATAATGAAAAGTAATGTGCAAAAAGATTGTTAAACATATCCATATATGCGATATTGTTAAAGTTAACCACATTATTGTCGAAATCATATTTTGTTACATAGTCGTTATCTCTTTTATATGCCATGTAATTTAACATGTTATACTTGTATTTAGTGTATATTTTAAAGTAATAGTTTTTAGTAAAAGCAAATTTTTTATCAATAGTTAAAATTGTTGAATCAATAAATGCTTTTTTTGAATTGTGATAAACATTGTTGAAGTTTTTTTCTAAAAAACTATCGTAAATATTATCAAATTCGCTTATTAAACTGTTTAGTTCGGTAGAGTCTGTGCCATCAATTCCGGGTATAATTTCAATTGGTTCAAAATAAGGATTTAATTCGTCTGAAATTGCAATTGTTTTTTTTGATGGAATATGTATATTATATTTTTTTGATGGTTCAACGTAAAAATTAAGTTTATAAAAACCTAATGGAATAAAAATGTTTTTTGTTTTAATTAAGTCGAAATTACAATTAAACTCACCTTTGTCATTAACTTTACCTTTATAAATAGTGTCTATTTTAAAACTAACATAATCGGCATTTGTTAACACAAATATGCTATCGCCAGCATACGATTTTTGAGCAAATTGAATAATTGTATTTTGTGCTTGTATAATGTTATTAGAAGTAAAATAACAAAATGCAATGGCAAATAGTAAAATTATTTTTGATTTATTTGTCATTTGTTATATCGAGTTTGCTATTTTTTAGTATTATGCCTGATGGAACAAATAAATTTGCATTACCACCATTTTTAAATACTTCGCGAACAATTGTGCTAGTAATTGATGTATGTTCTGGTGTAGTTAAAATAAATAATGTTTCAATATTTTTTGCAAGAAATCGATTTGTTTGAGCAATTGCTCTTTCAAATTCAAAATCGGCTGATGTACGTAATCCTCGTAGTATGTAATTCGCTTTCATTTGTTTACAAAAATCAATTGTTAAGCCATTGTATTCTTTTACTTCTACTTTTATTTCGTTTTTAAAGGTTTGCTTTATCCAATTAATTCGACTTTTTAATGGAAATAAAGAGTCTTTTTTTTCTGAGTTTACACCTATGGCAATAATAATTTTATCGAAAAGAGGTAATGCTCTTTTTACAACCGATTCGTGACCTTTTGTAATTGGGTCGAATGTTCCAGGAAATATTGCTATGTTTTGCATAAATATTTTAATAAAACGTAAAATTAATGCAAAAAATATTTACAATTAACAATTATTATTTATTGTTTGTAAATGGCTCAATAATTCTGTTATAAACTCCTTGCGTCCAGGCAATTGTCATTCCGTAATTTGTAACAGGAACACCTGCATCTATTGCTGCTTGTAACCGATTGTGAATTTGTTTACGTGTAATCATACAACCACCACATTGAATTACCATTGCAAATTCTTTAATGTTTTCAGGTATTTGGCTAAGACCTGATGTTATTTCGAATTGCAGTTTTTTACCAGTAAATTCTGTTAACCATTTTGGAATTTTAAATCTTCCTATATCATCGCACGAAACGTGGTGTGTGCACGATTCTAACAAAAGAATTTTATCGCCATCTTTTAATTTAGAAATGTGAGGTGTCCCTTTTAAATATGCTTCAAAATTTCCTTTGTTTTTAGCATAAAGAACACTAAAACCTGTTAATGGGATTTCTTTAGGAACAATTTTATCTGCTTTTTTAATTACTTGACTATCAGTTATAACAATTCGTGGCACAATTAAATTGTTTTTAAAAAAATGCGTTGCTTCGCTTTCTTTTAATATTACGCAAATACAATTATTGTCGAGAACATCGCGTAAAACTTGGACTTGTGGTAATATCATTCTACCTTCTGGTGCTTCGGTATCAATAGGTGTAATTAATACAACTATGTCATCTTTTTTTATTAAACCGCCAAGTAATTTCGATAGTTTTAGCGATGATTCAGGGATAGTGTTTTTTATTGCAGTTATAATGTTTTCAATATTTGCTTTTGTTGTAGAGCTAAATTCAATAATATTATGCTTAGTTTTTTTTAATACAAAGCTTTCAAATTCTTTTTTGATTTTATATAAATCGGATTTGTTATGAATTATTATGTATGGTAAATTTAATTTTTCGAATTGATTAATAAGTTGCAATTCTGGATTTTCAAATGTATTGTTTGAAATTAATATTATGCCTAAATCAATAATTTCTAACGATGCTAATGATTTTTTTACTCTTTCTTTTCCAATAATGCCATCATCATCTATACCTGCTGTGTCAATTAAAATTACTGGTCCAAACCCTAAAATTTCGAACGATTTTTTTACAGGGTCTGTTGTTGTGCCAGCAATATCTGAAACAATTGCAACTTCTTGATCTGTAATGCAATTAATAAATGAGCTTTTCCCTATATTTCTTCGTCCAAATATTCCAATATGTGGAGTCGATTCTTTTCCTTTAATCATAATACTGAATTTTTTATCAAAGTAAATATAAAGTTTTATTGTAAAATCTGATAAAACACATTAAATTATTCTGTTAAAGTTAACGTGTTTAATTTTTGAAACTAATATTGATAAATGATTTTTATATAAACTAAAAATTATCAATATTTTTAATATTCAAAAAAAAATATTACGTTTGAATCATAAATTGGCTAAAATGCTAACAAAAAATATTTTAATACTCGGTTCTGGTGCTAGAGAGCATGCGTTTGCTTGGAAATTAAAGCAGAGCTCTAAAGTTGGTAAAATTTTCATTGCTCCTGGTAACGCTGGCACAAGTGATTTTGGTGTAAATATTAATATATCTATTAACGATTTTGAAGCTATTAAAAAAATTGTAATCGAAAATAAAATAGATTTAGTTTTAGTTGGACCCGAAGATCCTATTGTTAATGGAATAACAAATTTTTTTGAAGAAGATATAAATTTAAAAAATGTTGCAATAATAGCACCCAATAAACAAGGTGCAAAACTCGAAGGGAGTAAGTCGTTTGCAAAGAATTTTATGCTTAAGTATAATATCCCGACTGCTCGATATCATGTTGTTACAAATCAAAATATTGAGGAAGGAATTAACTTTTTATCATCTTTTAACCCACCTTATGTTCTTAAAGCTGATGGTTTAGCTTCGGGCAAAGGAGTGCTAATTATTAATAGTAAAGAAGAGGCAATAAAATCGTTAAGTGAAATATTAAATGGTAAGTTCGGTAATGCCGGTAATAAGGTTGTAATTGAACAGTTTTTACGTGGAGTCGAAATGTCGTGTTTTATACTTACAGATGGTAGTAATTTTGTGTTGTTACCTGAAGCAAAAGATTATAAACGAATAGGCGATGGCGATATAGGTTTAAATACTGGAGGCATGGGAGCTGTTTCACCAGTGCCTTTTGTTGATAACAATTTACTTAAGAAAATTAATAACTTAATTATTCTTCGAACAATTTATGGTTTAAAAGCTGAAAAAATAAATTTTAAAGGATTTGTGTTTTTCGGTTTAATGATAAGCGATGGAGAACCTTATGTAATTGAATATAATGTTAGAATGGGTGACCCCGAAACTGAGGTTGTGTTGCCAAGAATTAATAGTGATTTCTTCGATTTGTTAGAGGCAACTTGGTATGGTACCCTTAATGAGCAAAAAATAAACATATCTGAAAAAACTTATGCAACAATAATTGTTGCTTCTAAAGGCTATCCCGAACAATATGAAAAAGGAAAGGTGATTTATGGTTTAAAAAACATTTCGGAAAGCGTAGTTTTTCATTCAGGAACAATTTTAAATAATAATAATATTGTTACTAATGGGGGTAGAGTGTTGGCGGTAAGCTCTTCGGGTTCTAATATTAAAAATGCTGTTGAAAATTCATTAAGTACTTTGCAAAATATTAAATTTGACGGAATTTATTATCGCAAAGATATAGGCTACGAGTTTAAATAATGCCATGTTTTCTAATTTAATAAAAACATCAATTCCAACTAATTTTATTTTTATACCTTTTGTTATAATAATAGGTTGGTGGTCTATTTTTATTAACGATACATTATTTTTATGGAATACAGATAACAGTATCTTGTTTTCGCAAATACCAAATAATTTAATACTCTTTAATGGTATCGGCTTTATTTCAATTATTGTTATTACTACAATTTCTTTGTTTCTAATTTCGTTTACTACTAAACATTTTCATGGTATTACTGGAAATGTTTTGCCTACTGTTATTTTTTTAATTATTTCAAGTCAGCTAACATGGGTAACTACGCAAGGGATATCGTTATTTACCGTATTAATTTATTTGTTTATTATTCAAAATTTATTTCAAGTTTATCATCAAGATAAAGCATTTAAATATGTTTTTAATGCTGGTTTTTTAACAGGAGTATCAATCGTAATATATTTACCTTCTGTATTGTTATTAATTGCAAGTTGGCTTACAATAATATTATTAAAAAAATTTAATATTCGTGAATTTTTAACCGTATTATTAGGTGCATTTTTGCCATTAATTTTTACTCATGTTTTGTTTCTATTTATTGGTAAAGAGCAGGTTATATTTAATATAATTGAAGATAATTTTAGAGCTATTTATTTTAAATTTGCTAATAATAAACAATTATTGTGGATATTGTTTTTTATTGGTTTAATAATTTGGAGTTTTGTTATTACATTATACTCTGGAATATTAAAAAAAATAGTTATTCGTAGCTTTTATTATTCTTTTGTAATTACTCTTTTAATTTATTGTGCTTTACTCTTTAGTGTTTTTGATGAAAAAGGAATGTTAGCAATTGTATTAATACCAGCATCTTATATGATTTCTTTTTCTATTGCTGCAATACGTAAAAAAATAATTGCAAATATTGTTATATTACTACTAATTTTTATGCAAATATTTGTACAATTACATTTTTTTGAATAATCCAATTTCTACTAATTCACAAATAATATGTCCAATTAATATATGAATTTCTTGAATTCTAGGTGTGTCGGTTGATGGTGCATTAATTACTAAATTCGAAATGTCTTTAACTTTACCTCCCGATAAACCTGTTAAAGCAATTGTAAACATTTTATTTTTATTGGCAGTTTTTATTGCATTAATAATATTTTTAGAATTTCCAGAAGTAGATATTGCAATTAAAATATCATTAGCTTTTCCGCATCCACTAATATAACGTGAGTATATTTCGTTAAATGAATAGTCGTTTGCAACAGAGGTAATGTACGAAGTGTTTACATGAATTGCTTCGGCTGCTAATGATTTTCTGTCTATATAAAATCTCCCAGAAAGTTCAGCAGCAATGTGTTGAGCATCGGCAGCACTACCACCATTGCCACATAATAATACTTTTCCACCTTTATTGTAGCACTCAATAATTTTTAATGAAGCTTTTTCAATTTCACTAATTAAGTTTTTATTTTCAAGCAAAAGTTGATGTGCCGATATATTGCTTTTAATAATATTTGTAATTTGTTTGGAATAAGTTTTCATTTAATATAATTCTATTTTGTTTTTGCTATTTATCTTACTAAATAACAAAAATATTGTTTCTGCCATTCGTTTCCAAGAATATTTGTTTTTTTCTTTTGCTGCATTTTCCGAAAATTCCTGTTCTTTATTTTCGTTATAAAATTGTTCTATTGCCAATGATAGAGCTAACGAATTTGGTTCAACTACGTAACCAACTATATTATTAGGTACCATTTCCGATAATGCACCAACATTTGTTACAATCATTGGTTTATTAAAATGATATGCAATTTGTGTTACACCACTTTGGGTAGCGT
>JAVHRJ010000004.1:0-7478 GCA_036171595.1 Bacteroidales bacterium | reverse complement strand
TTAGTTGTGCTCGTTCCACCAATGTTTTGTGAGTTTCCGGTTAAATATACTTGACCGTTGTTATGAATAAAGTTAGAATTGTTTGTAAAATCGCCAGATAAATAAATGCTTCCTGATAAATTAGTTTGAGCGTTGTTAGTAAAGTTTCCATTTATAGTTAAATCGCCGTTATTGTTAATTAACCCACTTGCGGAGTTTAATAAGTTTCCGGAAACATGAAAAATTGCTCCATTATTAATTTGAATAATTTCACCATTATTAATTAACGTTTGCGATTTGCAAATTAAATCACTTAATGTCAAACTAATAATTAATATCAAAAATATTGATTTCAACATTTTCTTATTTTTTTGCAGTTTTTATATTAGTTTGAGTAAGTGTCAAATTTTTAAAATTATTTGATGGCAAAACATTTCTGTTTATAATTTTTGGATGTTGAAAAATGGCAAAATCACTTGATTTATTATAAAATTCGGGATGTAAGTATTTCCCTTTTTGATTTGTCCTTTTTTCGGGTTGAATTACTATTGATTCTGGATTTTTTTGAATAAATAAATCGTTACGTTTTGAGTAAACTGTCCAAGAAATTTTTTGTCCAGCATTTCCACCGGCAACAGTAAATTTATTATTATTAATTTCTTCCTTAATATAAATATTTGGAGCAGGTTTTCCTATTGCTGTTAATTCGTAGCTTGGCTCAATATTTATTGCATCAAAATATTCTGGAAGCGTAATAATTGCCTCACCATTTGCATTTAAAATAACTGTTCCTCTATACATATTAAGCACTTCTGGTGATTCAATACAAAAATGTTTTAAAAATTTATTTTCTGGGTCGAGAGGATTGTCAATCATAAAAGATTTAGTACCAGAACTTCCAAAATTCCCATTCGAATATACACCAAAACCTGGGCCACCATTGTTATTGCTTTCACCAAAAACTCCAACCCATCCTAAACCGGCAACACCAACATTATTATTAACTGTTGCAGTACTAGCATTTTCGCCATACACACCAAAACCTAAATCTTGTACTGTGGTGCCTACAACTCCATTAAATCCTTGTCCTTCAACGCCCCAACCGCCAGTTGTTCTTGCGTTAATACCAAATGTTCCTGCTGTACCGTAAGCTGTTTGTCCCCATACACCATAATTCCCATCTCCAATAACTCCACAACCGTTGCCGGTTCCTATTGCATCGTTGTTTTGTCCCCAAACTCCAGCACCTAACTGATAATTTGTCATTCCAACAACACCGTTAAAACCTTGTCCCATAATTCCATGTCCACCATCGGTTCTCGCATTTACTCCCATTACTCCCGCAATGCCACCACCAGTAGATGCATTGTAAATACTACCATAAACGCCAACACCTTGGTTTGTTCCATCGTAATATCCTGCAACAGCCGATGTATAGCTATTTGTACTACTACTATGAGCTTCTAATGCGTTATAAGCATTAGCGTTATTTGTGTTTTCAGCATAAACCGAAACTCCAGTTGCAGAATTTTGTCCTACAATTGCAGTAGATGGATTTCCACTTGTACCTGCGTTTGCATTTGAAACAAATGCTTCGGTGTTATTTGTTATGTTCGATAAGTCGATTTGAACATTCCCAAAATTTGCATTTATTGTTCTACCTGCTCCATTTCCTCCGCAGTTATATGCAGCATCAAGTGTATTACATGATGCAGAGCTGGCTCCAACTTGTACCCAAGTAGTACCATCCCAAAAATAAAACGAATTATCCGTTGTGTCAAAAACTAGTAATCCTTTTTGAGCTACAGATAACGATGTATTCATTGCTGTTCTTTGTACTGTAGTTAAACGAGGAATTAATAAACCTTTATTTGTTGATGAAAGTTCTAAAATTGAATTTGCATCGGGTGTGTTAGTGCCAATACCAACATTATTTTGAGAATTTACGTTTAACGAATAACATAATGCAAAAGAACAAAGACTGTAGAATAATATTTTTTTCATTTTAAATATTTTTAAAAGCTAAAATTACAAAAAAATAAATTTATAAAAATTATTTATTTAAATATTTAAGTGTTCAGACTATATTTTTATCTTTGTGGTTTCAGAAAATATTTAATAATGAAAATATCATATAATTGGCTTAAAGAATATATTAAAACTGATTTAGCTCCTGCTAAAATTGCCGAAATACTTACAAGTATTGGATTAGAAGTTGAAGCAATTGATAAATATGAGGTAATAAAAGGTGGTTTGGAAGGTTTGTTTGTTGGAGAAGTTATAGATTGCCAAAAGCATCCAGATGCAGATAAACTTAAGGTTACTAAAGTTAATGTAGGTTCAGAAGTACTGCTTAATATAGTTTGCGGTGCGCCAAATGTGGCTATTAATCAAAAAGTTATTGTCGCAAAGTTGGGTGCAGTTTTATACAAAGGCGATGATAAATTCGAAATTAAAAAAGCAAAAATTCGTGGTATTGAGTCAGAGGGAATGCTATGTGCCGAAGATGAAATAGGAATTGGAGATTCTCATGATGGGATAATGATTTTAAGAGAAGATGCAATTCCAGGTACTCCTATGCGTGAATATTTTAAAATTCAAGATGATTATATTTTTGAAATAGGCCTAACCCCAAATAGAATTGACGCAGCTTCGCATTATGGCGTTGCTCGCGATTTAGCTGCTTATTTACAACATAGAAATCCTGTTGTTTTAGAAAAACCAGCAGTTGATAATTTTAGCATCGATAACACCAATTTCCAAATAGATGTCGAAGTTTTAAATTCAGATGCTTGTATTAGATATACTGCTATAACAATGTGCAATGTTCAGATAAAAGAATCTCCAGTTTGGCTTCAAGATAGGTTACGTTCAATTGGTTTACGCCCAATAAATAATATCGTTGATATTACAAATTATGTTTTATTCGAAACAGGCCAACCACTTCATGCATTTGATGCCGATTTTATTAAAGGGAAAAAAGTTCTTGTAAAAACAGTTGATGAGGGTACAAAATTTAAAACTTTAGATGGAGTTGAACGTAGTTTAACATCTAACGATTTAATGATTTGTAATGAAAATGAACCAATGTGCATGGCTGGCGTTTTTGGTGGTTTACAAAGTGGGGTAACAGAAAAAACTAAAAATATTTTTATAGAGAGTGCAAATTTTAATTCTGTTTTTGTTAGAAAAACTGCGCGTCGTCATGGGTTATCAACCGATTCTTCATTTAGGTTTGAACGTGGTGCCGATCCAAATATAACTGTTTATGCACTTAAACGTGCTGCACTTTTAATAAAAGAAATTGCTGGTGGCGAAATTTCTTCAAAATTAATGGATGTTTATCCAAAACTTATTAAAGATTTTACTGTTGAACTTAATTACGCTAATATCGACTCCCTAATTGGTAAGCAAATTCCTAAAGAAAATATTAAAGAAATAATTAGTTCGCTAGAAATTAAAATTATTGCCGAAAAGGAAAAAAGTTTACTTCTAGAAATTCCTACTTATAAAGTCGATGTTCAGCGTGAAGTTGATGTTATTGAGGAAATATTGAGAATATATGGTTATAACAATATAGAAGTTTCTCAAAAAGTAAGTTCAAATATTAGTTATTTGCAAAAACCTGATAAAGAAAAAATAAACAATACAGTTTCTAATTATCTTGCTTCTAATGGTTTTTTTGAGATTATTACAAATTCACTTTCTAAAAGTTCTTATTATTATAACAATACACTATGGAATGAGAAAAATTTAGTTAAAATATTAAATCCGTTAAGTTCCGATTTAGGTGTTATGCGTCAAACTCTTTTATTTAGTGGTTTGGAGTCTATAACAAATAACATAAACAGAAAACATGTTAATTTAAAAATGTTTGAATTTGGAAATTGTTATTCTTATAATTACAATGAAAACAATTCAGATAAACAGAAAAATTATTTCGAGGATAAGCGATTGTCGTTATTTATTACTGGTAACAAAACTTCCGAAAACTGGTTGCAACAAAGCTCACCCACAAATTATTTTTATTTAAAAAGTTTTGTTGAAAATATTTTAATAAGATTAGGTTTCGATTTATCGCAATTAATTGTTTATTCTACTAACGAAACAGTATATAATTATGGACAAATTTATTTTATTAAAGAAAAAGAAATAGTATCTTTTGGTTTATTAAGTAAAAATATATTAAATAAATTTGAAATAAAAGAACCGGTTTTTTATGCTGAGTTTTTGTGGGATAATGTTTTGTTAAATATTAAAAATAATAATAACAAGATATCTGAATTGTCTAATTTCCCTGTTGTTAAACGCGATTTAGCATTGCTAATCGATAAAAATATTTCGTATTCTAAAATTGTCCAAATTGCGAAGAAAAGCGAAAGGAAACTTTTAAAAAATATTAATTTGTTCGATGTTTATGAAGGCGATAAAATTCCTGAAAATAAGAAATCTTATGCAGTAAGTTTTTATTTACAAGATAGCACTAAAACGCTTAATGAATTTCAAATTGAACAAATTATGAAAAAGTTAACTGAAGCTTTTGAAAAAGAATTAGGTGCTCAAATAAGAAAATAAAATTTAATACCATAAGAGTTATGAAAACAATTTCAATTTTATTTGTGTTATTTGTTATGTTGTTTGTTTATTCTTGTAGTTCGACTCCAGAACAAAGTGAAACTGAAAAACAAATAATTGATGAAATGAATAAATCAATGCAAGAAACTTCAAATGATATGAGCATTGATACAACTTCTGATTCTACTTTGTTAAAATAACAGGCACCCTTCGAAAGCATTAGTTATTGTAAGTCTGATGTACTCGAAGAATGATGATTTTTAATAATCTGTAAGTTTAATGAGTTCAACATCGTATATGATTATTGAACGAGATGGAATTTTTTTTTCGTCGCCTATTAAACCCCAAGCTAAATTTGGTGGCATAATAAATTTTGCTTTATCTCCTTCACGCATTTTTAAAACGCCTATTTCTAAACCTGTTTCAACGCCACCTTCGCCAATTTTAAAGATTTTTGGACCAGTGGAATCGCTTGTATAACAAACTTTACCATTTAGTAAAGAAATTTTAAAATTTAAATTTGCAATTTTTCCAGTTTTGGCTGAGTCGCCATTTCCCTGATGATAAATTTTGTACCATAAACCCGATTCAGATACTTTTAAGTTTAAATTATATCTATTACAATATGATGCTATTTTTTCCGAATCCCTATCAACAAGAATCTGATTAACTTTTACTAAAGGTTCTTTAAATGATAAAATTTCTTTAACCGATTTTGGCTTGTGCTCGTTGTTATTACACGAAAAAATTATAGCAATACCAATAAGTAATATTAAAATAATTATTCTCATTGTTTTTGTTTCAATATTTCTGAGTAATTTGGTAAAATTGAGCAAAATTTATTAATTGTTTCAGTTATATTTAAATTGTATTCTTCGCCACCAGCGGCATTTTTATGCCCACCACCAGAAAAATGTGTTTTAATTATTTCGTTTACTGAAATATTTCCTCTAGAGCGAAACGAGATTTTAATATGATCGTCGCGTTCCATAAATAAAGCCGAAAAATTTATTCCTTTTATCGATAGGGGATAATTAACAAATCCTTCGGAGTCGCCAATCATAAAATTAAATTTTTCTTGCTCAACCTTTGTTAGCCATATAAATCCTGTACTATATTCGGGAAAAATTTCCATCTTTTTACTTAAAGCATAACCTAAAAGTTTTAAGCGGTTTTCGGAATAATTATCAAACACGTTTTTATGTATTTCCTCTTTATTTAATCCAAATGCTAATAGTTTTGAAGCTACTTCAAATGTTCTTGGATTTGAGCAATTTACGCTAAACGAAATAGTATCGGTTAGTAATCCTGTAAATAAACAAATTGCTGCATTTGTTGATAAATAGTTATCAAGCGAACATTGTAATATTGTTTCGTAAACTAATTCAGCGGTGGAGCTAACGCTTATGTCAGAAATTTTTACATCAAAAATATTCTGAGGATAGGGGTGATGGTCAATTAATATTTTTTTTGCTTTATTATTTACAAGATGCTCAGCAAGTTTATCTGTCCTTTTTAACTCGTTAAAATCTAAACAAATTATTAAATTAGTGTTTTGTAAAACATTTAAAACTTCGATTTTTTGAGTGTAAAAATTTAATACTTCACTTGTATTAGGTAACCATTGTAAAAATTCAGCATATTCGTTAGGTACAATTACATTGACATTTTTGTTCATGTTTAATAAAACATGATATAGCCCAAGTGAAGAACCAATAGCATCGCCATCTGGATTATGATGAGCAATAATGCAAATATTGTTTGATTCAGTGATTAAATTTTCAACTTTTTTGAAATTGAATTGTATATTATTTTGCACTTTTTTAAATATTTTAAGCAAAGATAGCTTTTTGGTTGGTAGAATCAATTGAAAAATCTAATTTTGGCTTTTTAAAAATCAAAAAAAAATATTTATGGGAAACATTACATTTACAATGATTAAGCCTTGTGCCGTAAGCGATGAACATATTGGCGAAATTCTTTCTATTATTAATAAAGCTGGTTTTCATTTTGTATCAATGAAAATGTTGCATCTTTCAAAATTGCAAGCAGAAAAATTTTATTTAGTTCATGCCGAAAGACCTTTTTATAAAGATTTAGTTGAATTTATGTCATCTGGCCCAATTATAGCAGCAATCTTGCAAAAAGATAACGCTGTTGCCGATTATCGCAAGTTAATTGGAAGCACAAATCCAGCTCAAGCTGACGAAGGAACTATTCGTAAATTATTTGCAAAATCGGTTCAAGAAAATGCTGTTCATGGTTCCGATAGTGACGAAAATGCTGAAATAGAAGCAAGTTTCTTCTTTTCACAGATTGAACGTTTTTATAAATAGTCAATTTAATCTAAAGAATTCCTCGAGGCTTTGCCTCAGAGTTTGCGTTATGTTTTTTTTTGCCACAGATTACACAGACAATTATTAAATACTCTGTGAAAATTTGCGAAATCAGTGGCTACTTTGTTTTAAGATACTTCGAAGCTCTGCCTCGGGGTAGTTCATTTATAAGTTACATTATAAGGAATTAAATATTAATTTCTTATAATATTTTTGTTTGCCTTTTATTTTTTATATTTACAAAAATTAATTTATTAATGAAAAGTATATTTTATTTATTGTTTCTGTCATTTGTTTTTATAGCATGCAATAGTGTTAAAGTAGTAAATGTAAAGTATGCTAATAAAATTCCAAAAAATTATTTGATATATTCTTTACCTCAAAATGTTGTAGAAATTAATTTAGAATTAACCGAAATAAATACCATTAAAGGACCATATTCTGAATTTGCCGAAAAATATTTAGGAATAAAAAATGTAGCAAATAAAAATAATATAGAATACTTCGTTTCAAATTCAAATTTGTCGCCTTTTGCGCAACCCGATTCAAGTAATATGTATTTTGTTATTCAAAATTGTAGAAATAAAA
>JAVHRJ010000003.1:0-1460 GCA_036171595.1 Bacteroidales bacterium | reverse complement strand
GCAAAAGGATAAGAAATTATTTTTTTCTTTTCTTTAATTAATTGTTCCATTAAATCTGTTGTATTAAAAAATGTATTCTTTGGAATCCATTTCAAAATATCTGTTTTCATTAAATAAATTCCACCATTGGAATAATACGTATACGTAGGTTTTTCTTTAAAATCTATAACTCGCCCATTATCCGTTTCTAACACGGCATATGGAACACTTACATGATATGGTATAGTAACAACCGCAAAATCGGCATCTTGCTTTAAAAAATCAAGAAAAAAGTGTTCGTAATCAATATTTGTAAGCAAATCTGAATTTGTTACCAGAACGTAATTATGCTCAAAATTTTTTATTTGTGAAACAGATCCTATTGTTCCTAGAGGCTTATTCTCTCTCACATACTGAATAAAAATATTTTTTTCTTTTCCTGTGCCAAAATGTTGTTCAATTTGATTTCCAAGATGATTTACAGAAATCCAAAAATCGTCAATACCATACAATGCCAAACGGTTTATATTATGCTCAAGAATTGGTTTATCTCCAACGTTGAGTAATGGTTTAGGAATTAAATCCGTTAGTGGTTTTAGTCGTTCTCCTTTGCCCCCGGCCATAATTACGGCATCAATCGGCAAATAAGATTTTAATTCACGAAAATTAATGACATTGACGACTCGATTTTTTTTATCAAGAACAGGAATGATTCTAAAATTATTTTCGCGGTATTCAATTACTTTACTTAAATCGTGCTCGCCTTTTCTCAAAAATCGCGGATTGTTTTGAATTATATCATCTACCTTATCATTCACCCCAAATCCTTTTAATAAGCCCCTCCGCACATCTCCATCGGTTAAAGATCCTATCAACCTATTGTCATTGTCAACAATGAACAGAATTGCATCTTTTGCCAAAATATCAAGGCGAGTTAAAGCATCTTTTACAGTACTGCCTTTTTTTAATAAATGTTTATTAAAAGTGTTCAATTATTATTATTTTGAAAAATTATTATGCGAATAAAAAAATATTTTTAGTTTTCCTGAATAGGATAAAAAAAAATTGCATTTACCTATTTAATTTCGCTATTATACCCTCAACGTCAAGTTCTATTTTCGAAAAAGCAAACCAACGCTTTCCTAAATCTTTCAGTGATGCGCCAATATGAAACACGATTTTATTATCTATGATAAGAAATCGGTCGTGCGATTTTGAAAATATTTTAATCTCTATTTTTGAATATTGTGCATTAAATCGTTCCAAATCTAAAGATAATTGCTTTGAAATAGTTGCAGTGTATATAGTTGCAGTTACATTTTTTTTACGCTTAGAGAGCAATGTCAAAACACTTTCGTCGATATAATTATCTATTAAAATGATCGAATTCTTGGCTGATTTTATAATATCTGCTACAAATTGATATGCATCGAATATTTGTCCATCATAGAAGATACCCTCATGAGGAGGCAAATTTGACT
>JAVHRJ010000002.1:0-7491 GCA_036171595.1 Bacteroidales bacterium | reverse complement strand
AATTCATCTTGTGGAAAATCAAAAGTTTGTTCAATTAAATCGATATATCTTGTCTTCATTTTGGTAATGTAAGTAATTTCAATTTGAAATTTTTGTTAAATGTAAGTAACTTAGATTAAAATTTATTTGCAAAAATAATTAAATTTGAAAAGAAAAATAATTTTATTGATATATTATCTTCATAAATAATATTTTTATTAAAGTGTAAAATATTATTTAATTTTGTCCCCTTAAATAATTATAAAATGAAGAAATTAGCAGTAGTTGCTTTTGGAGGCAATGCACTTTTAAGAGCGGGACAAAAAGGAACAATAAGCGAACAAGAAAAAAACGCATACGAAACATGTGAAAATTTGGTTCCATTACTTAAAAATGATTATAATTTAATTATTACTCACGGTAACGGTCCACAAGTTGGAAATATTTTACTTCAAAATATTGCTGGGGCTAAAAATTTTGCCATTCCCGAAATGCCTTTAGATATTTGCGGTTCATATAGCCAAGGGTTTATTGGTTATATTATTGAACAACAACTTCGTAATGTGTTAGAAAAAAGAGGAATAGATGGTGATATTATCACATTAATCACTCAAGTATTAGTTGATAAAGACGATCCAGCTTTTAAAAATCCTACAAAACCTATAGGTCCATATTATTCTAAAGAAGATGCAGAAAAACTTATGGCAGAAACTAAGTCGGTTTATAAAGAAGATGCAGGTGGACGCGGTTGGAGAAAAGTTGTAGCATCGCCAAAACCATATAGAATTGGCAATAGAAAATCTATTGGAAATTTAGCTCGTCTTGGAAATATTGTTATTGCTGTTGGTGGTGGTGGTATTCCTGTTTATTATAAAGAGCCAAATATTTTAGAAGGTATTGATGCTGTAATTGATAAAGATCTTGCATCGTCATTATTGGCAACTCAAGTTAGTGCCGATGAATTTTATATTTTAACCGATATTCCAAAAGTTTGCATAAATTATAAGAAACCAAACGAAATGAAGCTAGATAAGATGACAATTGCCGAAGCCGAAAAATATATGGCCGAAGGACAATTTGGAGAAGGTAGTATGGCTCCAAAGGTAAAAGCATGCATTAAGTTTGTTAAAAATGGTGGTCGTACTGCAATTATTACTGAAGCTTCGCAACTTCAAAATCCTAATGCAGGAACTAAAATTGTACTTAATTAATAATTAAAATAATAGGAGGTTATATGGCATTAAACATCAGAAATAGAAGTTTTTTAAAATTGTTGGATTTCACACCCCAAGAGATTAAATATTTATTAAACTTAGCTTTAGATTTAAAGAAAGCAAAATATGCTGGAACAGAACAACAAAAGTTAAAAGGGAAAAATATTGCTTTAATTTTTGAAAAAGATTCTACGCGTACACGTTGTGCATTTGAAGTGGGAGCACTTGATCAAGGTGCACATGTAACTTATTTAGGTCCATCGGGATCGCAAATTGGAAAAAAGGAATCGATGAAAGATACTGCTAGAGTATTAGGTAGAATGTACGATGGTATTGAATACAGAGGATACGCTCAAGAGATAGTTGAAACTCTTGCAAAATATGCTGGAGTTCCAGTGTGGAATGGTTTAACAACCGAATTCCATCCAACACAAATTCTTGCCGATTTTTTAACAATGATGGAACATTCAGATAAACCATTAAATAAAGTTGCATTTTGTTATAGTGGAGATGCAAAAAACAATATGGGAAATTCGTTGCTAATTGGAGCTGCAAAAATGGGTATGGATTTTAGAGCAGCTGCACCAAAATCTTGTCAACCATCTGCAGAATTGGTAAAAAAAGCAAGAGAAATTGCGAAAGAAACAGGTGCAACTATAACAATTACAGATGATGTTGCAAAAGCAGTAAAAGGCGTTGACTTTATATATACCGATGTATGGGTTTCAATGGGCGAACCAGATTCTGTATGGGCAGAACGTATTAAACTATTAAAACCATATCAAGTAAATTCAAAAATGTTAAAATTAACTGGTAATCCTAAAGTTAAATTTATGCATTGTTTACCTGCTTTTCATAATCGTGAAACAAAAATGGGAGAAGAAATTTATCAAAAGTATAAGCTTGATGGAATGGAAGTTACCGAAGAAGTTTTTGAATCGCCTAATTCAATTGTTTTTGACGAAGCAGAAAATCGTGTTCATACAATTAAAGCTGTAATGGTAGCTACTTTAGGTAGCTAATGTTATTATTCTGATAAATCCCCAAGGTGGGTAGGTAATGTATTATGTGATATTCATAAACTTTGAATAAAATTATAGTTTGTGAATATTATTTATTAACTTTATATTATGGAAGTTATATACTTAATTATATTTTTAATATTAGCATATTTATTAGGTTCTATTCCAACTGCAGTATGGATAGGTAAGAAATTTTATAACTTAGACGTACGTGAACATGGAAGCAAAAACTCTGGAGCAACAAATACTTTTAGAGTATTAGGAGTTAAAGCTGGAATTTTTGTTTTTAGTTTTGATGTATTTAAGGGTTGGCTTTTAGTTTATACTGTACGTTGTTATTTAAATATGTTTCCCGAAAGTGCTGATAATTTATTAATTCCACTTATTATTGGAATAGTTGCAGTATTTGGACATATTTTTCCAATTTTTGCGAAATTTAAAGGAGGCAAAGGAGTTGCAACTATGTTAGGTGTTGTTATTGCCATTCAGCCAATTGCCGCTCTTATTTGCTTTGTTTTGTTTTTTGTTTTGTTAATATTAACTAAATACGTTTCTTTAGGCTCAATGATTTCAGCAATATTTTTCCCAATTTTGATTAATGTTATTTATATTAATAATTCAATATCTTTACTTGTTTTTTCAATACTTACGGCAGTTATTATTGTGTATACTCATAAAAAAAATATTATTCGATTAATTTCATTTTCCGAAAATAAAACATATCTATTAAAAAAGAGAAAACAATAATATTATATTTTAAAATTGTCATTAATTTTAAAAAAATAAAAAAATGATAAAAATTCTTTCACATACCGATGTTAATGGTAAAGCTAATATGGTTGATGTTGGAAATAAACCAGATCAATTACGAATAGCTAAAGCCGAAGGACATATAATTTTACAACCCGAAACTTTAAAATTGATTTCTGAAAATCAAATGAAGAAAGGCGATGTTTTAACTGTCGCCGAAATAGCAGGAATTCAGGCTGCAAAAAGAACATCGGAGCTAATTCCACTTTGTCATAATATTGTTTTAAATAAAATTTCTGTAAAAGCAACTCAAACTAATAATGGTGTGCATATTGTTTCGGAGGCACATTGTATTGGAAAAACTGGTGTAGAAATGGAAGCTTTAACAGCTACATCTGTTGCATTATTAACTATTTATGATATGTGTAAGGCTGTTGATAAAACAATGATTATAAATGAAGTTCATTTAATCGAAAAAACAAAAAAATAAGATAATGGAACAGCATATTATTGTTAAATCTGTTAATGTTTCAGAAAAAAAAGGAACAATTAAAAAACCAGTTAAAATAATTTCGTTATCAAATATTGGTGTTGAGGGTGATGCTCATTCAGGCTTATGGCACCGACAAGTAAGTATGCTTGCAAAAGAAAGTATTTGTCGTTTTGAGAAGGATATGGGTAGGAAAATTGAGCCGGGAGAATTTGCTGAAAATATTACTTCAGAAGGTATTGAAATAAAAGATTGTTTACCACTCGATAAATTTACAGGAAATAATATTGAATTAGAAGTTACTCAAATAGGTAAAAAATGTCATGGAAGTAATTGTGCTATATATAACGAAGTTGGAAATTGTGTGATGCCTAAGGAGGGTGTTTTTTTAAAAGTTATAAAATCAGGAAATTTACAAGCTGGCGATACACTTAAGTATAATCAAAAAGTTTATAGGTTCTATGTTATAACATTGAGTGATAGAGCAAGTAAAGGTGAATACGAAGATTTAAGTGGCCCTAAAATAAATTTAATTTTAACTCAACATTTTACTCAGAATAAAAGAAAAATAGAAATAACAAATATTATTATTCCAGATAATGCAGAATTGTTAAAACAAAATGTAGAAAAAGCTGTAAGTGAAAATTATGATGGAATAATTACTACTGGTGGTACAGGAATTGGTCCTCGCGATATTACCGTTGAAACATTACAACCAATGCTTAGCAAAGAAATTCCTGGTATAATGGAACATATAAGAATAAAATATGGCTCTGAAAAACCTAACGCATTGTTAAGTCGTGGTGTAGCAGGAATAATTGAAAATACTATAATTTATACTTTACCTGGAAGTGTAAAAGCTGTTAATGAATACTTAACAGAAATTTTAAAAACATTTGAGCATCTTGTTTATATGATGCATGGTATTGATAATCACTAAAATTCAGAAGTAAAATAAAATTTTATTTCCGGAAAATTATCTTGTGATGTTTGTAAACTAAATGCCGAATCTGCTAAAAACACATCGCGACCATATTTATCAACAGCAAGATATTGTTGTTTGCGTTGTTTAAAATCTTCAAGTTTAGCAAGATTATCGCTAACAAACCAACATGCTTTATGTAATTGAATTGGTTCGTATCTGCATGAAGCCGAATATTCGTTTAGTAATCTAAATTGAATCACATCAAATTGTAATGCTCCTACTGTTCCAATTATTTTTCTGTTTGATGTTTTATGTGTAAAAAGTTGTGCTACACCTTCGTCAGTTAATTGTTCTAATCCTTTTGCAAGTTGTTTTGATTTAAAAGGATCTGAGTTTTCTACATATCTAAATAACTCGGGTGAAAAACTAGGAATTCCTTTAAAATTGAGTATTTCGCCTTCGGTTAATGAATCGCCAATTTTGAAATTTCCAGTATCGTGTATCCCAACAATATCACCAGGGAATGCTTCCTCAATTATAGATTGTTTAGCTGCCATAAATGAAGTAGGATTGCTGAATTTAAACCATTTGCCCTGTCGTACGTGCAAATAGTTTTTATTACGTTCAAATGTTCCAGAACAAATTTTTACGAATGCAATTCTTGCACGGTGCAATGGGTGTAAATTAGCGTGTATTTTAAAAACAAAACCCGAAAATTTCTCTTCGCTAGGAATAACTTCTCTTTCATTTGTTTTTGAAGGGAGTGGGGTAGGAGCAAGTTCTAAAAATGAATTAAGTAACTCGTTTACACCAAAATTATTTAATGCACTTCCAAAGAATACAGGGGCAACAAGGCCAGCTAAATATTCATCGCGATTTAATTTAGGATAAACTCCTCTTACAACTTCAATATCATCACGTAGTTTATTTGCAGATGATTCGCCAATATGCTTGTCTAATTCTTTGCTATTTACAGATTCAATTTTAATAGAATCTTCTATTAATTGCTTTTCTTGTCCACTAAACAAATTTAAGCTTTCGTTATAAAGATTATACACGCCTTTAAAAGTTTTACCCATGCCAATTGGCCAAGTCATTGGGCAAAGACTTATTTTTAATTTTTTTTCAATTTCATCAAGTAAAGTATATGGGTCGAGACCTTCTCTATCTAGCTTATTTAGAAAAAAAATTGCGGGTGCATTTCTCATTCTGCAAACATTACTTAGTTTCTCGGTTTGAGTTTCTACGCCTTTAGCAGAGTCAATAACAATAATCACACTATCTACTGCAGATAATGTACGGTAAGTATCTTCTGCAAAATCTTTATGTCCAGGTGTATCTAAAATATTAACTTTAAACCCTTTATATTCAAAGCCCATTACCGAAGTTGCTACTGAAATTCCACGCTGTTTTTCTATTTCCATAAAATCAGAAACAGTGGTTTTCTTAATTTTATTAGATTTTACTGCACCTGCTTCATGAATTGCACCGCCGAATAAAAGCAGTTTTTCTGTTAATGTAGTTTTTCCAGCATCGGGGTGGCTAACAATTGCAAATGTGCGTCGGCGTTTAATTTCACTTAATAAATCCATCTCTTTTAAATAATTTGCAAAAGTAATTTATTTTATAAGACTTAAAAAATAAGTTTGAAGTAATTAAAAATATTATATATTTGTTAAAAAAATAAAGAGAAATATGAAAAATAGAATGTTTTATTTATTGTTAATTGTTACTACAGTAACTTTATTTGCATTAAGTAATTGTAAAAAGAAAACTGAAGAGCAAGTAACTCCTGCAGATACAACTAAAACACTTGCTACAATTACAACAAATTCAATTTCTGCAATATCTCAAAGCTCGGCATCATGCGGAGGTAATATTTCGAGCGATGGGAATGCTGCTGTTACTGCAAGAGGTGTATGCTGGAGTATTTCACAGAGTCCAACAATTTTAGATAGTAAATCATCAAACGGAACTGGTATTGGTGCATTTACAAGCTCAATAACTGGATTAACAGCAAATACAACTTATTATGTAAGGGCTTATGCAACAAATAGTGTAGGTACTGCTTATGGTAATCAGCAAACATTTACTACTACAAATACTGCTGCAGGAACTGTAACAGATTTTGATGGTAATGTGTATAATACTATAACAATAGGTACTCAAGTTTGGATGAAAGAAAATTTGAAAGTATTGCATTACAGAAATGGCAATCCTATAACAAATGTTACAGATAATACTGCTTGGTTTAATTTATCAACTGAAGCATATTGTTTATATGATAATTTAGCTGCTAATGGTCAAGATTATGGTGTACTTTATAACTTTTTTGCTGTAACAGATACTAGAAATATTTGCCCAGTTGGATGGCATGTCCCAACAGATGCTGAATGGACAATATTGACCGATTATTTAGGTGGATTAACTGTAGCCGGTGATAAACTTAGAGAAGTTGGTACTGCACATTGGACTAGTCCAAATACTGGAGCAACAAATTCGAGTGGTTTTACAGGTCTTCCTGGAGGATATAGGTACAGTAGTGGAACTTTTGGTACAATACATGATCGTGGACTTTGGTGGACAGCAACACAACAAAATTCAGTAAATGCTGCTTATAGGTATGTTGGTTTTGATTTTGCTTCGGTAGTAGCATCTTCGGCAAATTTAAAAGCAGGTTATTCTTTACGACTAGTAAAAGACTAATTTTAGAATCTGAAATAAACAAAAATTCTTCCAAAATTTTTGCTGTCCTTTTCAATTCTATGATATAATTTTTTTATATCTGGTTGTTGTAAAAATCGAATAACTTTCTTTTTTAATTGACCACTACCTTTTCCTGGGATTATTTCAATGGTTTCAATTTTACAATTTACAGCTTCTTCAATAATATTTTGTAAAGCAATATCTAAATCTTTTCCTTTGTTATAAATATCGTGTAAATCGAGTTTTAATTTTGACATTTTTAATAATAATAAGCAAAGTTACAAAATAATTTTAAAAAGAAACCTCATAACTTTCATTATGAGGTTTCTAGTGTTTATTTAAAACTTTTTTAGTGGAGCTGCCGGGAGTCGAACCCGGGTCCAAACAAGGCACCAAAATGCTTTC
>JAVHRJ010000001.1:0-1464 GCA_036171595.1 Bacteroidales bacterium | reverse complement strand
GAAATTTTATTAATTACCTCATCGGCAAAAGCTTGCATTAACAATTGGCACGATTCTTTTTTTGATATTCCGCGCGAACGCAAATAAAACATAGCATCTTCATCTAATTGTCCAGTAGCTGAACCATGACTGCACTTAACATCGTCGGCATAAATTTCGAGCTGTGGCTTTGAACGAACTTTTGCATCACTTGTTAACAATAAATTTTTATTCGATTGATATGCAATAGTTTTTTGAGCTTTCTTTTCAACTAAAATTCTTCCTGAAAAAATTCCGATTGATGAATTGTCTAAAATACCTTTATACATTTGCGAGCTTTCGCATTGAGGTGCCACATGATGAATAAACACGTTATTATCTACATGTTGCGTTTTATCCGCAATCCATAATCCATAAGATTTATTTTGAGCTTGTTTTTCATTAAGATTTACGTACATATTGTTACGAACAATGCCACCATGTAGAGTAATATTAACAGAATTAACAAAACTGTTTTCTTTTTGATTTACAAATGTATCCGTTATTTGTACCGAATGATCGTGTGCATTTTGTTGTCGATAAACTTCTAATTTTGAATTTTTACCTGCTTCAATTTGAAAAGTGCTATTCAATAAAAAAGGGTGAGGATTTAAACTATGGTCGCAAATAACAATATTAGCCGAGCTCGACTCTTCAGCAATAATTAAATTATATGGATGAACCATTAAATTTTCGGTTGCAACAATTAAATTAATTAGTTGAATTGGCTCTTCTAAAACAATGTTTTTAGGCAAATAAACAAAAAGTCCATCTTGAGCAAAAGCTAAATTTAATAAAGTTAAGGAATCGCTTACTGAAGATAAATTTTTACCATAATATTTTTCAACTATTTCGGGAAATTGTTTAGCTGCCTCAATTAAACTTCCTATTATTACACCATTTGGGTATTTTACAAGTTTGTTATCGTTTCCATTGAACCATCCATTTACAAGCAATAAATAATTTTCTAATTCAGGGACATCGCAAGTAAAAACCTCTTTAACATCAATTGATAATTCTTGTTGTGTATATTGTTGTTTATATGCTCCAAAATATGCTGATTCAATATTTGTATATTTGTATAGCTCATTGTTTTTTGAAGGTAATCCCAATAATTCAAATTCTTTTATAGATGAAGCCCTAATTTCATTAACAAAATTTGGAGAATTTTTAAAAATTTCAATAAAATTATTATTGTAATCGTCAACAAGAATATTGTTTATAACATTTGTTTTTATATCAGTATTCATATTTTTTAAATTAAACAGCAAATTCTTTTTTTATCCAATCGTAACCCTTTTCTTCAAGTTCTAATGCAAGTTCTTTGCCTGCTGTTTTAACAATTTGTCCATTATATAAGACATGAATTATATCTGGAACAATATAATCTAACAAACGTTGATAATGTGTTATAACAATAGTTGCAGTATCTGGTCGTTTAAGTTT